>JAJRPW010000182.1 GCA_024280585.1 Alphaproteobacteria bacterium | reverse complement strand
TTGAAGCTGTCGATATGGCCGGAAAAATACAATATGACATTGTATTTATGGATGTACAAATGCCTGAGATGGACGGCTATGAGGCAACCGGTGTTATAAGAAAATCCGAGGAAGATTCGGATGCGCATATTCCCATTATAGCTCTTACCGCCGATGCTATGCAGGGAGTCAGAGAGCAATGTATAGAAGCTGGTATGGACAATTATATTCCAAAACCAATCAGGACTGAGGATGTAATTAAAATTCTGGAAAAATATGTTAAGAAACAGGAAAAATAATGCCATCAGATAATAAAACAAGCGCTAAAAAAAAGAAACTGCCCTGGTATAAAAAAACTAGATACCGATATGCGTTGGCTGGAGCTGCATTTGGCGCAATATTCTCCGTGCTTATGCTCGCCTGGGACATCATGCTTTTGGACATAGGCGGTTTTTCGTTTGATGCCATTGCCCAAGTTCACCGCGCTGACCGCGTTCATTATATCGTCGATCTTCTTCCGGTCATTCTTGGTGCATTTGCCTATATATTTGGCAGCCAGCAAGAAAAATTTCTTTATAAAACCAGTAATAAGCTGGAACAGAACTTACGCAATCAAAAATTATATCTCGATACCGTGTTTGATAATATTGTTGAGGGCATAATCACCATTAATGAAAAAGGTATCATAAAAAGCTTTAACAAGACGGCTGAAGCAATTTTTGGCTATGGCGCACAAGATGTAATTGGCAAAAATGTTAAAATGCTCATGCCCGCTCCTTATAAAGCAGAGCATGATAATTATCTACAAAATTACATGAAAACTGGTGACGCAAAAATAATAGGAACATCCGGCAGAGAGGTTACAGGAAGACGTAAAGATGGCAGTGAATTTCCCTTAGAGCTTGGTGTTAGTGCCGTTGAGATGGAAGACCGGCGGCATTTTGTTGGGGTTATGCGCGATATAAGCGAGAAAAATAAATTAGAAGATGAAAGGTTGGAGCGCACCCGCGAGCTGGAATTTGTCAATACCGAGCTTTCCATGGCAAAAACCGCCGCCGATGAAGCCGCGCAGGCAAAAAGTGAATTCCTTGCAAATATGAGCCATGAGATCCGCACCCCGATGAATGGCATTATGGGTATGTCGGAATTGCTACTGGGCACTAACCTCTCTGCGAAGCAAAACTCTTATGCTCAAACCGTAATGCGCTCATCGGAAGCCTTGCTTGAACTAATCAACGATATTTTAGATTTTTCCAAGATTGAATCCGGCAAGATGGAGCTCGAAAAAGTTGTTTTTGATCTGCATCTTCTGATGGAGGATATCGTCGATATTTTAGTAATTAAAACCCGCGCAATAGGCGTTGAACTAATGCTGCGTTATGCCCATGATGCTCCACGCTATGTAACCGGCGACCCGGTGCGTGTGCGTCAGATTATTTACAATCTGGCCGGCAATGCGATTAAATTTACCACGGAAGGTTATGTGCTAATTTCAGTTGAAGCGGTAGCGTTTGAGCATGACAAGGTGGAGTTAAAAATCAGTGTTGAAGATACCGGCCTTGGCATTGCACAAGATAAACTCGATCTGATTTTTGATAAATTCAGCCAGACTGATATGGCCACCACCCGTAAGTATGGAGGTACAGGGCTTGGCCTTGCAATCAGCAAACAACTTGCCGGAATGATGGAAGGTGACATTCATGTAATAAGCGTTGAAGGTAAAGGCTCGGTGTTTTCGGTGACTATGCGCCTTAAAGTAAGCGACGAAATGCGCGATAGCCTTATAATGCATAAGGCTGATGTTAAGGGAATAAAAGTTCTGGTTGTCGATGATAATGAAATGGCAAGAACCGTCATGACCGAGCAGCTTTTAAACCTTGGTGTAAAAGTGGAATCTACCAACTCGGCTAAGGAGGCACTCCGCAAACTCAGAGATGCACATGAGACAGGCGAGTCTTTTGAAATTGCCACGGTTGATTATATGATGGAGGGGATGGATGGTGACGATTTGGGAAAAATAATAAAGTCAGATGCCGATATAAAAGATACATCACTGATTATGGTAACATCTGCTCCAAGACGGGGCGATGGCAAAAAAGTTCGTGTCATTGGGTTTTCAGGATATTTAACCAAACCACTCCACGCGGTAGAACTAGAAAGCGCAATTATGGCCGTATGGGGAGCTAAAAAAGATGGCGCAAAAGGTAACTTTGTAACACGTCATACATTGCTGGAATCCGAGGAAGTAGAGTATGGCAACCTTAGCCAGATGAAATTTAAGTTAGTGCATGTTCTTCTAGCCGAAGATAACAAGGTTAACCAGATGGTGGCCACCCAGATACTCGAGAATTTTAATTGCGCTGTAACAGTTGCAGAAAATGGAAAAGAGGCCTTACAGCACTTTAAAAAAGGCAAATTTGACCTGATTCTTATGGATTGTTTTATGCCCGAAATGGACGGCTTTGAGGCAACAAAAGCTTTACGAAAACTAAAAAACGGCAAAAAAATACCGATTATTGCCTTTACAGCCAATGCTCTGCAAGGCGATAGGGAAAAATGTCTTGCCATCGGCATGGACGATTATATTACCAAGCCTGTAAAACAAAGGGACATAGAAAGAATATTGACAAAATGGACACCAAAAGAAAAACAGGAAAAAATAGAAACCGATGATGTAGATAGTGGTGGTGATATTGAAGATAGCGAAGCAAACTCGGGCGAAGCTATAATCGATGACAAAATATTTAAGGAGTTTCAGGAAATTATAGGCGAGAATTTGCAGCAGGCAATTACCCTGTATTTAGAAAGTGCAGACAAAGCAATTGTTGATATGAAAAAATCTATCAAGAACAACAATACCGATGCGCTGGCAAAACAAGCACATTCCATCAAGTCTCCAAGCGGCCAGATGGGGGCAATGGGTTTATCGGAAACCCTGGAACAACTGCAATTTGCCAGTCAGGATAACGATATAAAAATGGCTCAGGAATTACTGGCAAAAGCCCAAAAAATGTATGAAAGCGTCCGGAAAGAATTTGTTGATAAAGGCAATCTCAAGGAAGCTTCGTAAATCACGATATAATACCAGCCTTTGTCAGCGTTTCCCTGATTTTAGCCAATTCTATGGGAAGCATAAAATATGCATCAGCCCCGGCCATAAGAGCAGTTTCTTTGGCATTATCGCCTATAACTCCGGCTGAATATAAAATAACATATGTTTTGCTGCCTTGCTCCATCAGACGGAATTCTTTTAAAAACCCAATCCCGTCAACCTCGGGCATCATCCAGTCAAGCATAATAACATCCGGCATCTTATCACCACAAAAAACAAGAGCCTGTGCAACATTCTCAGCCTCCATCGCCTCCATACCAAGAGCCTCAGCAATCCCTTTAGAGACATCTCTGTTGAAGTTCGTGTCGTCTACTATCAAGCATAAGGTCATATTAAATTACCACTATTTTGAGTGAGTTTTAATAATAAAACTTCGGCTGTGTTTTGCAATATATAAGTTGAATAAATACGCCTACCTGAAAATTGAATTTCAAACTGCATAAAAATTTAGATTGCAGAAATTATCCAAATGACTTATGCAACTTCCGCTAAATGTCTTTGAAGCGGCTATACTTTTGAGGAGGTTGGCAAGATCTGATCTTGAGATATCTTTGGATTTTCGGATTTTATAAAAACGCTTACCAATTTCGCCATTAAGCCACTTTATATTAGACATATTCACCACCTTCAATATTTTAGCACATGACACCAGAAGTTACCCCCTGGTGTCGGGCGCTATAAACATTGTAAGACAATGCTGGCTTATTCTTCGCAAGCGAATGTTGTATTCGGCCCACGCCCGGCATAGTAAAATGCAGGGTATAGACCGAGATTCTTGCTGCCCACTCGGGAAGGACATCTTACAGTGTTAGGACTTACGCATGAAGTCGTCTTTTTGTTTGTTTTGTCGTTAAAAATAACCTAAAAATACTCATGTACTTCGTGTACACTCCGTTTTTTAGAACATTTTTGCCTAAAAACAATTCAAAAACACTCGTCATGCGTAAGTCCTAAGTGTTTATAGCACCGGAGCTGTCATGTTAGTTTAAAATGGAGTTTAAGTCAAAGTGAGTAAGATAAATATTCACTAGAGCATTTACATCTCGTAGCCATTTATCTGGCAATAGTCATATAAACGCTTGCCCTTTTCTTCTTTGAAATTTTTATCTGTAACGGTTAACTCCCCAATTCTATCGAGTCGGAAGTTGCGAAAGTCATTTCGCATTTCGCACCAACCTAACAGCAACCACACAGGGCTGAAGAACACCAGGCATAACGGCCTCACGCAGCGTTTGGATTCTTCGGACTTTTCATTTTTATAAGAAAAATATAGCTTATTCTTACTACGAATTGCTCGGCGGAGGCTTGTAAAATCAATCTGGATTTCAACCTTTTCCTTGGACGAAAAAGAAAACAGAAATGTTTGTGATATCTCACGCTGCAAACTTTCCGGCAAAACGCTCGTGAGCTTGTCTATTGCCTGACTTGCCGACTGTGCCAGCTCCTTATCACCAAAACTTTTGACCATTTGCGCACCAAGCATTAGTGCATCCAATTCCTCAACGCCAAACATTAGCGGCTTTACTACATGATCACGGCTTAATATATATCCTACACCTGCCTCACCGATAATAGGCACGTCCGATGCATTCAAATCAGCGATATCTCTGTAGATTGTGCGCACACTTACTTCTAAAGCTTCTGCCAATACAACGGCTGTTACCACCTGCCTACGCGCTTTTAAATACTCAACAATACGAAATAATCTATCAGCTCTGCGCATAATATTTCCTTTTTTGAACTTTATATAGCATACTGCCACACTACTGACAACACGCTGTCAGTAGTGATGTGCATAATAGCAAAATCAGTCGGCAATTAAGCTGGCTATTTAATAATTTGGAGAAAATTTA
>JAJRPW010000181.1 GCA_024280585.1 Alphaproteobacteria bacterium | reverse complement strand
CTAATACAAAACAGCGATGGAGAGATGTAGCACCAGGCGCTGCTATCGTTGTTGGATTATGGTTTTTATCAGGCATCGCCTTTTCAAATTATTTAAGTAATTTTGACCAGGTGAACATAATTTACGGTAGTTTGGGCGGACTGATCGCGGCCTTGTTATTCTTTTATATAACCGCTGTAATTTTCGTCTATGGCGCTGAGTTTAACTATCTGCTGGAAAAAGCCCTTGGTCATAAAATCGAGGAAAAAGAACATGTTCACGGCAGGAGAGAGGGAGATTAACCCCCTACTTCCTAATCCGAACCTCAAGCGGCGCGCTCATATCCAAATGAACATCCTGCTGCGGAAATGCGATAACAATCCCGGCTTTTTTGAATTTTTCATTGATATCATGACGCATTTGACTCTCGACCTTCCTTTTTTCGCTTGGTCTTGGCATTTTGCACCAAAACTGCATTTCGAAGTTAAGCGCACTATCGCCAAATTCGGTAAAAAATACTAGATAAGGCTTATGTTTTAGCACCTTATCGTTATCCTCTATAACTTCGCCCAAAAGCTTTTCGACCTTTTTTGTGTCACTGCCGTATGCCACACCAACCGTCACTCTCGTTCTTATATCATCATCGCTCAAAGTCCAGTTCACCACATTATTTTCCAGCAAAATGCTGTTTGGCATTAGTATATCGACATTATCGAATGTTCTAATATGCGTTGATCTGGCGCCGATTCTAACCACTCGCCCTTCAGTTTCCTCAACTGTTATAATGTCACCAACCCGGATTGGCTGCTCCATCATCAAAATCAAGCCGCTAATGAAGTTCTTGATAATATTTTGGCTACCAAAACCAAAACCAATCGCTAGCGCGCCACCAAATAGCGCAAAACTTTTAAGCGGAATCTGCGCGATCGAAAGCGACGTGAATGTAAAAATAATCAATAAAAAATAGAAGGTTACAGACTCAACCGTGGACTTTGTATTAGCATTCAAGGTCTTAATAGTTGGCGAAACATTAACCACAAAACGGCTGAATTTCCTGGAAATCCTAAAACCAAGTACAAATATCACCAGCGCAATAACGATATTGGCGATTGTCACATGATTATTGTCAATCGTGGCAACTTTGAAGTTCCACAACTCACCCAAAACAATAAAAATATCTTTTAATATCTCAATATCCATAGGCGCACCTAACTATCACTATAAACCGCGACCTTATTACGTCCAGTATTTTTGACATGATAAAGCCCTTTATCCGCCCGTTCCAGAATTTTCTCCATCGTATCACCATCAACACTAACCGACAATCCAGAGCTGATTGTTTTGCTTAAAGTACCAGGGTCAACGGGTATAATAAACGGCTCACTTTCAATAGACCGCCGCAATCTTTCCGCCACATCAGCAGCTTGATGCAAAGTTGTATCTGGCATAACAACAACAAATTCCTCACCGCCATAACGCGAAACCAAATCCGCCGGCCGGACATTCCTAGTTATTCTTTCTGACAATTGCTTTAAAATTTCATCACCACTTTGATGGCCATATGTATCATTAACGTCCTTAAAATGATCCATATCCAGCATCGCAACAGCCAGCGGTTTCCCCGATTTCAAAGCACTACTTAACATTCTCGGCAAATGGCTATTCAGATAATGTCTGTTATATAAACCAGTCAGGCCATCTTTTACAGCCATAGACAAATTCTGCTGATCTTTTTCCAGCAGCGCGTCCTGATATTTCTTACGCCTAACCTGAATTCTAACCCGCGCCGTCACTTCATTACTATCAATGGGAGTGATCAGATAATCATTAATCCCCATATCCAGCCCCTTCACCAGAAGGTCTGTATCATCATCTTCAATAATAATCAAAAGCGGCGTGTTGCGCGTTTTTTCCTGACTACGCAAATGTGTGCATAAATGCAACCCGTCATCGGCCTGCAACTGCGTACTCACAATAATCAAGTCAAAATCTTTTTCCTCGGAGAGTTTAACCGCCTCAGCCGGATCAGACATTATATCAACTTCTACGCCAAACTCCTTAAGTTTAGTATTAATTTGCTGCGCTTGAGTCACATCATCATCAATGACCATTACCTTGGCACCGGTCATATTATTCATTTTTTCATTAACTTCAGCAGACGCACCCAACTGCTCCCCTGTTTGATCGCGTAATTTAAGCTCGTCCGTCATGCTTTTCAAGCGCACCAATGAACGTATCCGCGCAAATAAAGCTAAATCATTAATCGGTTTTGTCAGAAAATCATCCGCCCCGGCATTTAAACCCTCAACCCGGTCCTCAACATCGCTAAGTGCAGTTACCATCACAACCGGAATATCCGCAGTAATCGGATCTTCCTTCAATTTCCGACAGGTTTCAAACCCGTCCATTTCTGGCATCATAACATCAAGAAGTATTACATCCGGTGGATTTTCTTTGGCTTTTTGTATGGCTTCCATACCACTTTCAGCAGTGATCGGCTCATAATATTCGGCTTTCAGCTTGGCTTCAAGCAACCTTCTATTGGGAAGTAAATCATCAACAACCAGAATTCTTGAACTCATCTAAAGTTATTACTCCAATTTATTTATCAAACAAATTTCTTAATCGTATCTAAAAACGGACCTATGGAAATTGGCTTGGCGATGTAAGCCTCACAACCAGATTCAAGGATTTTTTCCTTATCATCCTTCATGGCAAACGCCGTTACCGCAACTATCGGAATATCCATAATTTTTTCATCCGATTTCATTTCCTGGATAATATCAAATCCAGAAATTCCATGCAGCTGTATATCCATCAATATCAAATCAGGCATAATTTCATGCGCCATATCTACCGCCTGAAACCCATCTTGCGTATCAAAAACTTCGAAATCATTAATAGATAAAAGATCCTTAAAAAGTTTTAGGTTCAGGTCATTATCTTCAATAATAAAAATTTTCTTCTTAGACATATCAACCACCCTCAACTATTACACTAACAGATTTTCATTAATTTTTCATTAAATTATTTATTTAAACGACTGTCAATTAATTCATCCACCACTTCAGGATTGGTCAGCGTATTTGTATCGCCAAGATTGGAATAATCATTTTCCGCGATCTTCCTCAATATTCTACGCATAATCTTCCCGGATCTTGTTTTAGGCAAAGCTGGAGTAAATTGCAATAGGTCAGGCGAGGCAATCGCTCCAATTTCTTTTCTAACCCATTGTACTAGCGCTTTTTTAGCTGCTTCATCACCCTTAATACCTACATTTAAGGTGATAAATGCATAAATGCCCTGCCCTTTAATTTCATGTGGATAACCCACGACAGCGGCCTCAGCCACATCTTTATGAGACACAAGTGCACTCTCGATTTCCGCCGTTCCAAGTCTGTGTCCGGATATATTCAGCACGTCATCAACCCGGCCAGTTATCCAATAATAGCCGTCCGCATCACGTCTTGCGCCATCACCGGTAAAATATTTCCCTGGAAATTGCGCAAAATAAGTCTCCATAAAACGCTTATGATCGCCGTATACGCTACGCATTTGCCCTGGCCATGAGTCCAGAATACATAAATTCCCCTCGGCCTCACCTTCCAAAATATTGCCATCATTATCAACGATGGCGGGCTGAACTCCAAAAAACGGCAATGTCGCAGATCCCGGCTTTAAATCCGTTACACCGGGCAGCGGACTAATCAAAATCCCACCGGTTTCCGTTTGCCACCAAGTATCCACAACGGGACATCTG
>JAJRPW010000180.1 GCA_024280585.1 Alphaproteobacteria bacterium | reverse complement strand
ATATCAAATCACTTGCGCAAATAACATTCTCCGCAGTCATATTCCTCACCCATTGATCACTGCGATTACGCCTTAGGCGAGTCCTCGGAAAAGTTCCTTCAGTTTTGCTGTAGGCCATTATTTATCCTTTTAGTAATGCTCTAGTTTTTTATAAACAAATCTTGCTTCCAGGTCAAATTTTATAAAACAACAAGGGTGACAAAATCAGATTTTCTCATTATAAAGAAATAGGGAGAATTTCTATGAAGCTATTTTTTATATTTGTTATACTAGCACTAACTTCATCTTTAGGCCATTCCGCGTCGCCCATAAAAACCCCATATTATGCCTCTATAAAGGTTGATGAGGCTAACGTCCGCACTGGACCCAGTATAAAATATCCCATCCAATGGGTTTATCAAAAAGAACGGTGGCCGGTAAAAGTCGTTGCCACATTCGAAGGCTGGCGAAAAATAACCGACCAATTTGGTGACGCTGGCTGGATCCACGAAACCTTAATTAACAGACGCCGAAATGTTGTTGTAAACTCCAGAGGAGTTCAGGAGGTTTACAGACTGCCAATCACAACATCTAACGTACAATTCATCGCGGAAAAGGGAGTTCTTGCCAAACTTATTTCATGCAAAAGCAATTGGTGTAAAATCAAAGCATCCGGCAATAAAGGCTGGATTCAATCAGCCCATCTTTGGGGCGTTGATGAAGATGAGGTTTATGAGTAAGAACGCGCCCTACTCCCCCGTCATAATCCGCTCAACCAGCTCTTTTACCGTAGGGATATTTCCATTCGCATAGAAAGGATCAGTCCCGAATTTATAGGCATTATGGCCTGAAAACATCAATTGATCTTCCAAATCTTCCGTACCGTGAGCTACATTTTGCAGCGTTTTTTGTATACAAAAACTTCTCGGGTCAGCTTTTTTTCCCGTTGTAAAATCGTCATAATCCTTCCAGTTGCTAAACCCGCAATGACTCAGGCAGCCCATGCAATTTACCTGATCCTCATGAATTTGCAAAGCTACATCCGGCAGCTCAAAAACCAAGGTAGATTCAGGAGTTTTCAACCCTTCCGTATAGCCTTCACCAATCCATTTTTCAGCACGATCCTTATCCTGCACCTCGACATAAACCGGTCTTTGTCTTGGCCCAATCGGCAGAGCCTCCGTCAAAACACCGTCTGGCTTTGGTAAATAAGGGATTTGTCTTTCGTGACGACCTTCAAGCGAGAGCAAAAATTTATTACGCACAGCTGACGAATAAAAACCGGTTGGACTAAATTTATTCAGGGAAATATCGCCATCTTTTAGACCCATTAGCCGCTCTTTCCACGCCTGTGGAACCGGGCTTTCCTGCGTTAATATCGGGCGCGTGCCAAACTGGAATACAACCGGACCAATTTCAGGATTATCAAGCCAGTTTTCCCAATCTTTTAAATGCCAGACACCGCCGGCCATAACCACCGGGACCTGTTGCAATCCAACCTCGTTCATGAATTTTCGTAGCGCCACCACCCTTGGATACGGATCCTCCGGCACAGTCGAATCTTCGCTATTAGACAGGCCATTATGACCACCGGCAAGCCACGGATCTTCATAAACCACACCGCCCAATAACTCAGGACGTTTGCCATAGGCTCGTTTCCAAAGCGCACGAAAGGCACGCATCGACGACACTATTGGATAGTAATGAATATTGTGTTTTTGAGCTAATTCGGCTAGTTTATAAGGCATCCCCGCGCCGCATGTCACCCCATGAATCAACCCCTTTGCACCTTCTAGAACAGCTTCCAAAATACGCTCCGCGCCACCCATTTCCCACAGCACATTCATGTGAATTCGGCCATTACTGTTCGACGCCTCATGTGCGATTTTTGCTTGAGTTATTCCACCGGCTATTCCTTTTTCGACTAATTCCTCGTGCCGCTCTTTTCTGGTTTTTCCATGATAAACCACTGGAATCGGGTCGCCATTTTCATCATAACTATCAGCATTTACAGCCGAAAATGTTCCAACAGCACCGCTTGCAGCAAACGCACCGGATGTTTCTCCATTAGAAACCGCAACGCCTTTACCGCCTTCAATGATCGGCAGAACTTCCTTCCCGGAAACAACTACAGAATTCAGATTTTTCACTAAACACACTCTCTAATTTTCAAAACACGGAGAGTATAGAGCATATATAAAAAGAGGGAAGAACTTTTTGAAAATAGTTATTTCAAGCATTCTAAGCCGCTTTTTTCTTAGCAACCTTCTCCGCCAAAGCAGCTTGCGCAGCGGCTAGTCTTGCAATCGGCACACGATATGGCGAGCAGGAGACATAATCCAAGCCAATTTGCTGGCAGAATTCGATTGAATCCGGGTTTCCACCATGTTCACCGCAAATTCCAAGCTTAATGCCGGCTCTTGCCGCACGCCCTCTATCGGCCGCCATTTTTATCAATTCACCAACGCCTTCTCGATCCAAACGCACAAACGGGTCATGCTCAAAAATCCCTTTTTCCTTATAATCACCAATAAATGCGGCCGCATCATCACGCGAAATCCCCAGAGTTGTCTGCGTTAAATCATTGGTTCCGAAACTAAAGAACTCTGCCGTTTGCGCAATCTCGCCAGCCATCAAAGCGGCGCGCGGCAACTCAATCATGGTTCCGACAAGATACTTAATTTCTTTACCAGTTGCAGCAAATACATCCTTCGCCGCCTGATCAACCACATTTTTTAATATATCCAGTTCTTTTTTACCCAAAATAAGAGGAATCATAATTTCCGGCTCAACATCCTTGCCCTCGCCGGAAACCTCAAGCGCAGCTTCAAATATAGCCCGCGCCTGCATTTCATAAATCTCAGGATATGTAATACCGAGGCGACAACCGCGATGACCAAGCATCGGATTATGTTCATGAAGCTGAGCCGAACGACGCTTAATATCCTCAACGCTCACGCCCGTCACCTTCGCAACTTCCGCCATATCTTCGTCAGTATGCGGCAAAAATTCGTGAAGCGGCGGGTCAAGCAAGCGAATCGTCACCGGGAAACCTTCCATAATTTTAAATATCTCAACGAAGTCGCTTTTTTGCATAGGCTGCAATTTCGCCAGCGCCACGCGACGACCTTTTTCATCTTCAGCTAAAATCATCTCGCGCACAGCAACAATCCTACTTGTATCAAAAAACATATGCTCAGTACGGCAAAGCCCGATCCCTTGCGCACCAAATTTGCGGGCAGTTGCGGCATCTTCCGGCGTTTCCGCGTTTGTCCTGATTTTTAACTGACGAACTTCATCCGCCCATTTCATAATCTGTACAAAATCACCAGAAAGTTTAGGCTGAATAGTCGGAACTTCACCCAAAATTACTTCGCCCGAAGAGCCATTAATCGTGATAATATCGCCCTCTGCAACCTCTGTATCGCCAGCTTTAAACACGCCGTTTTCATAGTCTATGCGTAATCCCCCCGCGCCGGAAACACAAGGTTTCCCCATGCCACGAGCGACAACTGCAGCATGAGAAGTCATCCCGCCGCGCGCCGTTAAAATTCCTTCCGCAGCATGCATTCCATGAATATCTTCCGGGCTGGTTTCGATACGAACTAATATTACTTTTTCGCCATTTGCAGCTTTAGTTTCAGCATCTTCCGAAGAAAAAACAACCGCGCCGGATGCCGCTCCCGGCGATGCCGGCAAACCACGATCAATGATTCTGCGATGTGCTTTTGGATCCAAAGTCGGGTGTAAAAGCTGATCCAACGACGCAGGATCAATACGCCCTATCGCCTCTTCTATATCAATAATTCCTTCATTTACCATATCCACCGCGATTTTTATCGCTGCCGGCGCAGTACGTTTGCCATTTCTTGTTTGCAAAATCCATAATTTGCGATCCTGAACCGTAAATTCAATGTCCTGCATGTCTTTATAATGCGACTCCAAGTTTTTATAGACCTTCACTAAATCCGCATAAACATCAGGCATTTCTTCTTCCATCGCCGGAAGCTCTATCTTGTTTTTTTCTTTACCAACAACCGTGATTTGCTGCGGAGTTCTGATCCCTGCAACGACATCTTCGCCTTGCGCATTTATCAAATATTCGCCATAAAACTCATTATCACCAGTTGAAGGGTCACGAGTAAACGCAACGCCCGTCGCACAATCATTACCCATATTCCCGAATACCATCGACTGGATGTTCACAGCAGTTCCCCAACTTTCAGGAATTTCATTCAACTTACGATATGTAATTGCACGATTATTCATCCACGAGCTGAAAACCGCGGTGATCGCACCCCATAATTGTTCATTCACATCTTGTGGAAACGACTTGCCCAGCGCGTCTTGCACCGCTTTTTTATACTGGCTAACAAGCTCTTTTAAATCTGCCGCATCAAGATCTGTATCTTGAGTAACGCCCCTATCCTGCTTTTTAAGGTCTAGCAATTCCTCGAAATTATAATGTTCAACGCCCAAAACAACGTCGGAATACATCTGAATAAAACGGCGATAACTGTCATATGCGAAACGCTCATTACCACTTTTTGCCGCCAAACCAGCGACAGTTTTGTCATTCAAGCCAAGGTTAAGAACCGTATCCATCATACCCGGCATGGAAGCACGGGAACCGGAACGCACTGAAACCAGCAATGGATCAGATGCATCGCCAAAATTTTTGCCTAACGATTTTTCAATTTCCGCTAAAGATTCTTGAACCTGAAGCTCTAAATCGCCCGGGAATTTTTGATTATCCTCATAATAGGCGGTGCAAACCTCTGTCGTAATAGTAAAACCGGGAGGAACCGGCAGCCCGAGCGAACACATTTCCGCCAGATTCGCGCCCTTACCACCCAAAAGGTTTCTCATAGTAGCATCGCCCTGGGCAACCCCATCACCAAAGCTATAAACCCATTTATTCATATGTGTAACACCCATTATAATATTTCTCCAGATACAGAAGATAGTTTGATGCCGTTAATACGCCAGAATAAGATTTTTTTCAAGGGGAAAATAGCAATGTTAAACAAAGTTAACTTAGGCACTATTAACAAAGATAGTTTTATGACTAAATTTTTTTAAAATGTTAAAAACTAGAGACTTGGAGAAACGGTACCAGCACTTCTTCTGGAAGCAACCATGCTTTCAAAGCCACCATCTGTGGGAGCAGCAGTATTAGAGCCTTTGCTTTTCAAAAAAACACCTATTGTAGATAAATCAATTGAATCTTTACTTCCAGAACTAACATAAGTTTTAACTTTGAAAGCAATACTAGAAAAATCTCCGTCGTCACGTAAATATGTTATAACTGGCTCTTGGTAAAGGCCATTAAAAATTAAAAGAAAAGTATAGCCATCAGGGTCTGCCATTCCCAGCTCTTTCAGTTGCTCCTTAGTTACACCGACTTCAGCAAATTTAGCAACATCATCAGGATGGAAATCTAACATTAAATTTACGTTACCTTCTGTACTCATATATTCACTCATCATTATTATTTTTAAGAATGAATGATTTGTAGCACAAACCAGCCAACAGTCAACAAAATAATGTTTTCAGTAAAATAACAAACATTTAATAATTAATTACCACTTGAAAAATACATATTTAGCAACTAAATTGGCTGTGGAGATTAGCAGTGGGCAGATTGCCTGCCAAATCGGGTCAGGCCAGAAATGGAGCAGCCACAGGTGGATTTATTTGGGTCGCAGCTAATCTCTATTTTTATAGTTATCTTAAATGACTATATATATGCTCTGCCCCTGGATTGCCGCCGAAGTTTATTAGGACTTACGCAGGACGAACTCAACAATTAATAACAGAAAAAATGACAGAAAAACCCTACAAAGTTTTAGCCACAAAATACCGTCCCGATAATTTCGCTGAGCTGATTGGCCAGGATGTATTAGTAAGAACATTAACTAATGCAATTGAAAATAACCGTATCGCCAACGCATTTTTGCTCACAGGCATCCGCGGTGTCGGGAAAACTACAACCGCAAGAATCATCGCCCGCGCTTTAAACTGCATCGGCGAAGATGGCAAAGGCGGAGCAACAACCT
>JAJRPW010000179.1 GCA_024280585.1 Alphaproteobacteria bacterium | reverse complement strand
GTTGGTCTGGGCCAGGCTAAAACAAATTGCCCACAAAACAGGACAAACAATCTATCAAATCAAAAACGGTTTATTGGATGATTACCTAATTCAACAACTAAAAAATCCTACTTGGAAAATGATGAATGCGTAAGTCCTAAATACATCTTTCAAACGCTAAAAAAGCGTCCTGCGCAGAGTCAGTCGGCACAACTTCTTTTTCTATCATATTTTTTCCTAATCTAAAACCTTATCACCCTAGCGGATTCTTAGCCTTTTCTCCGCGCGCTCAGCTTCCAAAGCGGCAATTCTTGGGCTTTTTCTAGATTCAGATGCCTCCAGCCCAGCTTTTTTCTCACTTGCAGCTCTCAAAATCCCTGGGAATGTTGCTTCTGCAAATCTACATAACTTATATAACTCTCCCTGACAATCCAGGCCATCCAACCCATCTTTTTGCGGTATGTATTCCAGACCAACGAGAGCATTGCCAACGCTTGTTCTGGTTTGTTTTTCCATATATTCTCTAGGAAATATATAATATTTGCTTAATGCTCTGGCACTAATCGCTCTGCTATGTGCAATCTCAAAAACACTCTTTACCCCTTCATTAACTCCCACACCGTTAATTTCATCCAGCAGGCGACAATTATCAATAAATCCACCCAAAGATGGGTCGGTAGGTCTAGTTTCAAACAAAAAACCCAAATTATCTACGGCTAATTGGTATCTAAGTTTTATAGCCCTTCCATACCACTCCTTAGCGCCTTCGATATCACCTTGCTCTTCGAGAATAAGTGCCCTGTTATTCATAGGTGGGGGATAACCTGCATCTGATGCTGGAACATAGCAACTCATTGCTTTATCAGTGTTTTCTCTTCTCTTTTCAGGGGAGTCTTCTGTCTCATTCCTATCTTCAAAATTAACACCTTTATCATTTAAGGTATCCGCCCTATATGTTTTACCTTGAAATGATACTAATTTAGTACCCGGAACAAGTATGTCCCCTAACTTTCTTTTAGTCATAATTTCCCTCAATATATTGATATTTTATGGGTTTATATAGGAACGCGGCATAGTCGTCAAGTATAAGATACAACCGCTTCTATAATACCGCCAAAATCTCCGCCAATTCAATATTTCCCTGCCTTAGCAGCTTAATCTCGCCCCCCGTTAAATCCACAATAGTCGAGGCGATACCCGATTCTGCGCGCCCACCACCAATCACCAGATCAATCCTATCACCAAAATACTCCCGAACCTGCGCCACATTCACCGCCGCAGCCTGCCCGGAAATATTGGCGCTGGTTGCAATAACAGGTTTACCAAATTCGCGTAATATACCCAACGCCACGGCATTATCGGGAATCCTGACTGCCACAGAATCATAACCCGGATTCATCTCACCTGGCAAAATACTATCCGCAGATTTAGGTAACACCAATGTTATCGGCCCCGGGCAAAATTTTTCCGCAATTTTTCTGGCACGCTCATCGACATATGCAAAGTTTTCCACATTTTTTATATCACCTACAAACACAGCCAGAGGATTATTTTTCGCCCGCCCTTTTAACTTGTAAATCTCTGAAATTGCTTGTATATTCGCCGCATCCGCCGCCAGCGCATACACCGTTTCTGTCGGGAAAGCCACAATTTTTCCGCGCCGCAACATAGAACTTGCTTGTATTATTTTTTCATTCATGCTATTCAACTATTAGTGTAAAAACTGTTTATTTTTTCTATCCATGTAGGAGCCTCGAATGTTAGGAGATTCAGATTATGCCACATAAAATTATTACCGTAGCTCAGCAAAAAGGCGGAGCCGGAAAATCCACAATAGCAGCAAATCTTGCAATTGCATTCGAAAAAAAAGGAAAAAAGGTCGCTATTATTGATATTGATCCGCAGGAAAGCCTGACTGAGTGGTATAGCATTCGTGAAGATACTTTCGGCGAAGACAATACCGGCATTGAATTTGTTACAGTTTCCGGGTGGAGGCTGCATAATGAAATCGAGGATCTTGCCAATAATGTTGATGTTATTATCATAGATTCGCCGCCACATACACAAACTGAGACAAAAACTGCCATAAGAGCAGCCGATTTGGTTATTATTCCAGTGCAGCCCAGCCCTGCTGATATTTGGGCGACGAAAGACACTATTGATATAGTAACTGCCGAGCGGATTCCGCACCGGGTTGTTCTAAACAGGGTTATTCCCAACACAAATATTTTAAAAGACAGCGAACAAAAATTGCCTAATTTACTTGATACAAGAATCTGCAACAGAGTTGCCTTCGCCAGTGCTATGCTGGAAGGAAAAAGCGTTCTGGAAACCGATCCAATAAGTGCCGCCGCTAAAGAAGCCGGCAGTCTTGCTGACGAGGTTTTTTCTTTGATCTTCCCTATTAAAAACAAGAAGACAATATTGAGAGAAGTTGCGGCTTAATTTCCGTTTGCCAACAATTTTTCCGTCTCCCTTACTTTAATATGGCCTACTGGATATTTTTGCTTCCTGTATTCCAGCAGTTCCTTTAGGTATTTTCTTGCCTGAGCTTTATTGCCAAGCTCTTTGCTTATAAAATATAATGGCTCCAAAACATCTTCATGATCTATGGGAGAGAGGTCATGAAGTGGAAATTTTTTATAAATTTTCTCAAAATACTCCAACGACTTAGTATAGTTTTTCTTCTCAATATAATTGTTTCCAACCTCGTATGTTAAAAAAATGCCTAATTTTTTTTTCTGCCCGTATGACATAGAAAACAGCATCAGTATTAACAAGATTACATTCCTAATAATTTTAAAATTTTTCA
Source organism: Alphaproteobacteria bacterium (assembly GCA_024280585.1). GTDB lineage: Bacteria > Pseudomonadota > Alphaproteobacteria > Rickettsiales > UBA6187 > JAJRPW01. The sequence continues at coordinate 9,507 of JAJRPW010000179.1, read as the reverse complement.
TAACAAAAATTAGCCAAAAAAGGCGCTCCTATAAATATAATGTGCATGGATTTACCTAATCAACCACTCCTGAATGAATCATTTTTCATTCATGACTCGGCTTTATAACGCCTAATTATTAACAAATCGTTAACAAATGTATGGTTTATATACCAATAAGTTGAATAACCCTTGCCAGCAGCGCGTAAACGGGATTAGACACTGTTGTTAGATTAGCTTATCTATGACCCTAATATATAATTAGAGAAGTTTTTTCTTGACGTCGGGGGTAAATAGTTCTACTAATCCTCCTCCAAATTAATCAGAATTTTAGGTAGCTAAAAATGGCAAAGCGTTGTGAACTAACAGATATAGGCGTTCAATCAGGAAATAATGTTTCCCACTCAAAGAGGAGAACCAGGCGTCGTTTTCTTCCGAATTTGCATAATGTTACTTTAAGAAGTAATTTGTTGGGAACCGATCTTGGCCTTAAGATTACAGCTGCAACATTGAGAACTGTTGATCATAATGGCGGCTTGGACAGCTTTTTGCTGACTACTTCTAATAGAAAACTTTCTGATAAAGCGCAGAAATTGAAGCGAAAAATCAAGAAAATCCTAGCCAAAAAAGATGGCACACCGAAAGCGCCTAAAACTGAAGAAAAAGCTAGCTCTTAATTCGTAAGACTTATATAAGATTAAGTGTGCTTGCACTTTTAACTTATACTATATTCGTTTAATGACTCATAAATTACAGCCCGTTCGAGGCACAAAAGACATAATGCCTGATAGTTACAGGCTTTTTGAATATGTAACTCAAAAAGCGAAACAAATTTCCGCTTGTTATGGCTTTTCTCAAATTTCCACGCCGATATTTGAATTTACGGAAATATTCAAGCGCACATTAGGCGAAGAATCCGATGTGGTCGGCAAAGAAATGTATAGCTTTGATGACCGCGGCGGCGAAAACATCACATTACGCCCGGAATTTACGGCTGGAATTGCCCGTGGATTTATTTCAAACGGCCTGCAAAACCAACTTCCTTTAAAATTTTTCTGTACAGGACCATTATTCCGCTATGAACGCCCGCAAAAAGGGCGGTTGCGCCAATTCCACCAGATTAATTTCGAGTTAATCGGCGTGGATAGCCCGCTGGCGGATATCGAAATGATTGCAATGGGTACACATATCATCCAGGAATTAGGTATATCAGATAAAATCACCCTGGAAATAAATTCTCTTGGCGACTCTCAAAGCCGGATAAAATACCGCGATAAACTCGTTGAATATTTAAATGACTATAAAAATGACCTGTCGGATGATAGTAAAATCCGGTTGGAAAAAAATCCTATGCGTATTTTGGACTCGAAAAATGAACATGATAAAAAAATAGTTGCATCTGCGCCGGTAATTTCGGATAGCTATAATGCTGAATCAGCCGATTTTTTTGCTGTGGTAAAAGAAGGGCTGGATGGGCTGGATGTCGTATATCAACTAAATGAAAAGCTGGTGCGCGGCCTTGATTATTACTGCCACACGGCCTTTGAATTCACGACCGATGCTCTGGGCTCACAAAATGCCGTGCTTGCAGGCGGGCGTTATGACGGGCTTATCGCAACTATGGGCGGCTCGCAAACTCCCGCAGTTGGTTTTGCCGGCGGCATTGAGCGATTATCCGCGCTTTTGGATGTAAAAATAGTAGCACCACAACCAATAAGCATCATACCAATTGGATCAGAAGCAGAAAAAGAGGCTCTAAAACTCGCCCATACCCTTCGAAACGAAGGATTTTATGTCGAACTTGGCTATAGCGGCAATGTCAAAAAACGTATGAAAAAAGCCGGAAATGCCAATTCAAAAGCGGCGATTATATTTGGCGACAACGAGCTTGAACAAAAAATAGTGAATCTTAAAGATTTTTACAGCGGTGAAGAAAGCCAGGTTAGCGCCAGCCAATTGCTTGACCGATTGGAAATATATAGAAATTAAACGTCTTCCCTATCAGAAGGTTTTTTGGGTTCAGTAACAATCTCTTTACCGCTAACAATAGGCGTATTCTCTGGTTTTGCTGGCACGACAGCCTCCGTCTTTTTCACTTCCGCTCGCCTGTTTTCAGAACTTTCTTCTATTATTCTATTAAAATGGTCAGCATGCTGGAAAAAATTTTCTGCCGCAACCCTGTCTCCATTAATCAACGCCTCCCGCGCTCTTTCCAAATATTTATTTTTAGCGGCAGTAGCAGAAGCGACATTCACCACTCCGCCACTTCTGCGGTTAGTATTATTTTTTCTATAACCGCCGCCGCTATTATTAGATCTTCTTTGTTGCGGACGCCCGCCTCTTGTATTATTTGAAGAATTTTGCCTATAATTTCTTGGCTTACCATCCATAAAAAAACTCGAAATTTATATTTTAAAAACTATACATCTATCAATACCAGACAGATCTTTTTTGAAAGAAACGAATTGCATACCGGCATTGCAAAATATATTCTTTACATCTTCGCCTTGTCCTAACCCAAATTCAAAAACAGCATAACCACCTGATTTTAAAGGCATATTTTTTGCTATTTCTTCATAACAGCTAAGACCATTTTCTCCACCGGCCAAAGCAATATAAGGGTCATATTTGGAAACTTCGGGCTCTAAAGAATCAATATCAGACTCTTTTATATAAGGAGGATTACCAATTACCAGGTCAAAATCCCCATCCACCTTCTCTACCCAATTACTTACTACGAAATCACTACATCTGGCAAGGTTTAATTTAAAAGAATTTTCTTTTGCCTTATTTATTGCGCCGGAATTTATATCAACACCCATTCCGTAAGCATTTTTATACTCAGATAACAGCACTAGAAGCAGGCAGCCAGAACCCGTTCCCAAGTCCAAAATTCTTAAATCAGCGGCCTTATCCTGATAAATACCCAGCACTGCCTCGATCAAAGTTTCACTATCTGGTCGTGGATCCAGGGTATTTTTATCAACGGCAAATTCCATGCTCCAAAATTCTTTGCGACCCAATATTTTTGCAACCGGCTCCCTATTCTCTCTTCTGTTACAAAACCCCTCAATTTTTTCTAACTGCTCCTGTGCGACCTCATATTCAGGATTTCCGATCAAAAACTCGCGGTTTTTATCTATGGCTTCCGCAATAATTACGTCCGCGTCAATGGCGTAAGATTCAATGCCAGCATCTCTAAATCTAGCTTTTGTATTGCGGATTATTTCTTTTAATTTCATATAGTTATGTCATTCCGGGCTGGATAATTTTGCAGCCTCATCTTCCGCTGTTAGTGCATCCACCAGCTCATCCAATTCACCGCCATTCACAATTTCATCTATCTTATACAAGGTTAAATTTATGCGGTGATCCGACACTCGGCCTTGTGGAAAATTATAGGTACGAATTCGTTCTGATCGATCTCCCGAACCGACCTGCCCTTTCCTATCCGCCGCTCTTGCTGCATCTACCTTCGCTCTTTCCGCATCATAAATCCGCGCACGCAGAATTTTCATTCCCTTAGCTTTATTTTTATGTTGCGACTTTTCATCTTGTTGTGACACGACAATGCCAGTTGGGATATGGGTAATACGCACCGCGCTATCAGTCGTGTTTACCGACTGTCCGCCAGGCCCGCTCGCTCGAAAAATATCTATCCGCAAATCTTTTTCATCAATTTGAATATCCACCTCTTCGGCTTCCGGTAAAACTGCAACAGTTGCCGCCGAAGTATGCACCCGCCCGCTGGTTTCGGTTTCAGGAACTCGCTGCACCCTATGCACGCCGGACTCGAATTTTAACCGGGCGAAAACTCCCTTGCCAGAAATATTGGCCGATGCTTCTTTATAACCGCCTATTCCAGTCTCAGAAAGTGATAATATTTCAAATTTCCATTTATTTTTCTCAGCATAACGTTGATACATGCCAAATAAATTAGCAGCAAATAAAGCTGCCTCATCACCGCCTGTGCCGGCTCTTACTTCTAAAATCGCATTTTTTTCATCCGCCTCATCTTTAGGCAATAACGCCACCTGAATAGATTTTTCTAAATCCGGCAAAATCCGTTGGATTTCAGCTAGTTCCTCCTCAGCCACTTCCTTCATTTCAGGGTCTTCGAGCATTTCCTGCAGATCCGCCTGCTCGCTCTTTGCCTTAAAAAATTCATTGATTTGCTGGACGACAGACAGCCTATCCGAATATTCTTTCGAAAACCTGGCAAATTCCTGCTGGCTCAACGCCGCTGGATCGGCAACCTTTTTTTCAAGATCGGCGTGATTATCCAGAATGTTTTGTAGCTTGTCTTCAAAGCTCATGGGAACCCTTTGGCTATAGTATTTTTTTTATTACAGGCGGGCATTAGTACGTTAATAAAGCAAAAACACTATTTATAATCAAATTACTCAAAAGATTCTTCAAATTTCAGCAAATCTTTGATTGGAGTTTTTTTATCAGTGATTTTAATCTTTCCAATAATAATATCTACAACTTTATCCTCTAAGATAGGACCTCTCAGTCCGTCCAAAGCTTGCGAATTATTTTGATAAATCTCAATTATTTTTTGCTCTTGCCCAGGATAATTGCGCGCCTGTTCGAAAACAGCGTTTCTAATCTCATCTTCCGTTACCGCAACCGCATTTTTCTTACTCAAATCCGCCAATAATATGCCCAAACGAACACGTCTTTGTGATAATTTCTCGAATTCCCCTTTCTCTTTTTTGGTTGGCTTTTTGGCTTTTTCTTCAGCCGAATCAGCCTCCACAGCTTTATTCAAGGAGTCCAATTCCATCTGCAACATGCCTGCAGGCACTTCAAACTTGCAAACTTCTTCAAGCTTATCAAATAATTCTTTTTTCAATTTTGTCTTAGTAATCACTGAATAATCTTTTTCAATTTGCTCTTTAATCGCATCCTTTAGCTTCGCAACATCCTCAAAACCAAGTCCTGTAGCGAATTCTTCATTTATTTCCGGCTCTTTTCCTTCCAGAATATCATTCACTGTAACTTTAAAAACCGCGTCTTTACCGGCCAAATCAGCCGAACCATAATTCTCAGGGAACTGAACCTTCACATCTTTTTTGCCGTCTTTTTTTACGCCAACAAGCTGGTCTTCAAAACCTGGAATAAACTGACTGGAGCCAAGCTCCAAGCGGAAATCTTTACCGGCACCGCCATCAAAAAGCGTGCCATCAATGCTTCCTTCGAAGTCTATCACAACTACATCGCCTTTTTTAGCAGCACGGGCTTTTTCTAAAGCAACGAAGTCCCGACGTGAAGTTTTCAGCCTACCCAAACCGTCTTTTATATCTTTTTCAGTTACATCAACAACGCTGCGCTCCAGCGATATTTTAGAAAAATCAATTTTCGGTACTTCCGGATAAATCTCAACTGAAAGGCTATATTCCAAATTTTTACCTTCATCAAAGGAAGAAACTTCAATTTTTGGCTCCAAAGCCGGGCTTAAGTCACGTTCATCCATGATTTTTTGTGAAGAATCCGCAACAACATGCTGCAAAACGTCACCTAGAACATCTTTGCCATGCTTTTTCTTAACTATGCTAAGCGGAACTTTTCCGGGACGAAACCCCGCCATTTTAACGGTTTTAGCCAGTTTTGATAGGCGGTCATCTACCTTTTTGCTAATATCCTTCGCCAAAACCACCACTTTAAACTCTCTGAGGAGGCCTTCGTTCTTTGTTTCCGTAACTTTCATAATAACCCTGCTATTTTTCAAAACGTCCATAATATATTATGGTGCGGGTGAAGGGACTTGAACCCCCACACCTTGCGGTACTAGAACCTAAATCTAGCGCGTCTACCAATTCCGCCACACCCGCATCGAACAGGCATTATTTAAAGCTTTCTCTGCAAAAAGCAACCTTTATATGAGCAAATCACTAACTTTCTTATTTTTTCCTGTAATGCCAAACATAAAGTGCGACTGCAACAGCCACAACACCCAAAATCGACAGGGTAATTATATGCAAATATTCCTTTATAAGCATCTCATTTTGTCCGATAAAATACCCTAGTAAAGTCAGGATTAAAACCCAGATACCGGCGCCAAGGCTGGTATAAAACGTGAATTTTGCAAAATTCATCCGGGCAAATCCGGCCGGGATAGAAATGAGCTGCCTAATCACCGGTATTAACCGACCGAAAAATGTCGAAAAAACCCCGTGCTTATTAAAAAACTCCTGCACTTTATCTAATTTTTTCTGCTCCAGGAAGAAATATTTGCCATATTTAAATAATATAGGCCTTCCCAAAAACATAGCTAAAAAATAATTTATATAAGCCCCGACAATGCTGCCCAGCAGCCCAAATAAAACCACAAATGTAACGCTCATCTCGCCTTTAAAAGCCAAATATCCAGCCGGAATCATTATCACTTCACTCGGAAACGGCACGAATGAGCTTTCGATCAGCATAAGCGCGAAAATCCCGCCATATCCCCAATCTGCAACCGTAAATAATATAAATTCAATTATTTCTGACATGGAGAATCGATAGCACAAAATTAACTAGATCACAAAGATTTTATTGTGCAAAAAAAAGAAGGAGCACAAGCCCCTTCTTTAGTTTATCTACAAAGAAATACTAAGCAACACCTTGCTTAGTATTTCTTTTTTGTGCACCCTGTGGCCTACGTTTACGCTGACCGTTAAATGATTTATATTCACCACCGCCCTCGCTACTTGTACGCCTTTGACCGCTACGATTTTCACCACCACGACCACCTTCTGCAGGACGAGCAGAGCGTTTTTGATCACCCCTATCATCACGATTCTTCTTTTCACCGCCGCGACTATCATCGTTATAGCGTCTTTTCTCGCCACCTTCAGCAGCTCGACTACCTTCACTGCGGCGCCTTTCACCACCATCACGACTACCTTCTGGCGATCTGCGACCGCCGCCAGCACCACCGCCTTCACGACGACGATCCTCGCCACTGCCTTCAGGACGGCCAGAGCGTTTTTGGCCACCATTATCTTTAAAACGTCTTTCTCCGCCTTCAGACCTCCGGTTTTCGCCACGATGACGGCCTTCACCGCTTTCGCCACCTTCATTGTTGTCACTATTATCATAACGACGATTTTCATTACGATTACCACGATAACCATTGCCATTGCCATTGCGGCTTCCGCCACCGAAACTTCTCTTCGGCTTTCTCTTTTGCTCACGCGGAGCATCTTCTAATTTTTCATTCGGATTTAATAGACGCTGAATCGCTCTGAATTTAATACCATCAGCCTGACCAACAAAGTTAAGTGCATAACCTTTTGCACCAGCACGAGCAGTTCTGCCCACACGATGAATATAATCCTCAGGACATTGTGGCAAATCATAATTTATTACATGTTCAATATGGGGAACATCCAACCCTCTGGCAGCCACATCCGTTGCAATTAAGATGCGGAATTTTTTTTTGCGGAAACCATCAATAACACTGTTACGTCTACTTTGGCGTAAATCACCATGCAATGCGTCAGTTTTGTGACCTTTCCTGCGCAATTTCTCAGACATATTATCCGCACCACGCTTGGTTTTCACGAATATTATGATGGAACCTTCACGCTTTTCCAATTCTTCCAAGAGACGCGGGTATTTCTCTGAATCCTGTAATCTTACATTCTCCTGCTCAACATTTTCAGCCGGAGCACGAGACGAACCAATAGTAATACGAATTGGATCCGTTAGATATTTTGCAGAAAGTTTTTGTATATTAGCCGGCAAAGTCGCTGAAAACATTAATGTCTGACGATTTGGTGAGATAAGATATCTTTTTATCTCATCAAGCTGAACACCAAATCCAAGATCCAACATCCGGTCAACTTCATCCAATACCAAAAAGTCCGTATCGTGTAACTTCAGCGAGCCACGCTCAAGATGGTCATTAATACGACCCGGTGTACCAACAATCAAGCGCGGATTAGCTTGCAACTGCCTAAATTGCCGACGCATATCCTCGCCACCAATCAACAATGCCGTTCTGATTTTGCTACTACCAATCAATTTATCAAGCTCTTTCAGAACCTGAGCCGCGAGTTCACGCGTTGGTAATAATATTAATGCAGTTCCACGACTATTGTTAAGTAATCGTGTGACTAGTGGGATACCAAATGCGAAGGTTTTTCCGGTGCCGGTTTGAGCCGAAGCCAGAATATCCTTGCCGTTTAAAGCATGTGGTATAGCTTGTACCTGAACTGGAGTTGGAACAGTAATTCCTATTTGTTCAAGACGATGAAATAGTGGCTGGGGTAAACCCGCCTCATTAAAATTTTGCATAACATTTCCTTTTTATATATACTAATTGTGCTTTTATGGACAGCTTTTTAAATTCCAAGCAGGGCTCCACATAGGCGATTTAACTCTTAAATTGCCTATGTGGTCCTAAATAAATCACGAGCAACTCTTTGCACCACCTAACTAATCAAGTGGCCTGGTCACTAAAAAGTGACCATAGGAAGCCTCTTTAAATGGCCTCCATAGCTGCGAAAGCGTCTTTGCTTGTTACACATATAACGGTTGGCAAACAATGTTCGCCAACCGAAAGAATAATGTCTATGCAGCTAAATATAAATACAGCGCTTAAGCTGCGTCTTCTAGCAAGCTAAGGTTAGCAGCTGACTGCTTACCTTTATTTTCAGTAATCTCATAGCTTACTTTTTGTCCGTCATTAAGACCAGACAAACCAGCTTGCTCTACAGCACTGATATGTACGAATACGTCACTACCACCTTCATCAGGAGTAATAAAACCGTAACCTTTTGTAGCATTAAACCACTTAACTGTACCTGTTGACATAAAATTAACCTCTTTTTTAGTTAGCGTTATAAAGCTCTCCGACAAAAACATCGAAGATACCAAGAGTTAGAATAGTCAAGATTTGTAGTGGCTTAAAACTCTTAGGAAACGCCGGGAGATTAAAATAATCCACAACGGTTTTAGGAGGTAGGCTTTACTAAATATCTTAAAAAATAATCCGCTTATACTATCACAGTATAAAAACTCTAAAGACCTTATAACTCATTTATAGTAATTAAGCAAGTATTTTATTACATATATTCAAGTTTATTCATCATCACCCTTCTTGCTCATAAATATCTTAGAAGCTTCACTTAATATCAAACGCGGGACTTTAGTAAAAAACATCCGCCTTAGGGATGATGAAGATGAAGTTGAATGCCGCATCGGAAAATCCACAATTGTCTTAAAAACTTGCTTCCTGAAGAAATCTTAGACAGCTCGAGCTGTTTCCGATTCTCTTTTTAATCTTTCGCACCATTTTCTTGATGTGTAATAACCGTTTTGCCCTAAAATGGCAAACGCGAAACCTATTCTACTGCCTTTAAATAAGCCACGAACACCCTCCTCCTTAACCATTAGGACTTACGCAGGACGAGTATTTTTGAATTGTTTTTAGGCAAAAATGTTCTAAAAAGCGGAGTGTACACGAAGTACATGAGCATTTTTAGGTTATTTTTAACGACAAAACAAACAAAAAGACGACGTTATGCGTAAGTC
>JAJRPW010000178.1 GCA_024280585.1 Alphaproteobacteria bacterium | reverse complement strand
CAGCTATAAACATATGAAATTTCACCGTTTTTCGGATCAACATGTTTCTGCAAACATTGCGCGCAAATCTCCTTCATCATACACTGCATCGGCGAATTTATCGACCCAATCGCTATATGATCCGACTTGAACATATCCTTCAAAACCCCATGCCTGGCCTTACTGACAGCCTCCATCATACGATGTGAGCCAATCGCAATAATCCGATCCACCTCATTTAAATGAATTGCCTCCTTGCCCAGCATCCCGGAGCCATATGACCTGATCGCCTCAACAATATTACCATGAAAAGCCTTGTCCTGCGGTCGCTCTGGCGTGAATACCGCCTCATCACACGCCCACACAATCACATCCGATGCCTCTTCAATCTCCTTGATTTTATAACGATCCTGCGCTTTTTTATAGCCGGCAAAATATAGAACTTTTGAGCCTTTTTCTTTCAAAGCCTTGCCGATTGAGAATAAAACTGCATTCCCCAATCCGCCGCCAACAAGCATCACCGTCTCGCCCGCTGGAGTCTCTGTCGGCTCTCCCGTTGGTCCCATAAGCACCACAGCTTCGCCTTTTTTCAAATGAAAGCACAAATCCGCAGACCCGCCCATTTCCAACACGATAGTTGAAAGCAGCCCTTTTTTCTTATCAACCCAAGCACCGGTCAGAGCGACCCCCTCCATCGCCAGCAATGTGATATTATTCTTATCATCCGTGACTTTAAACGCATTTGCCTCATAATTTTGCAAGCGATAAAACTGTCCGGGATTAAATCCTCGTGCTGCCGCCGGAGCTTTCAAAACCACCTCAATAATGTTTGAAGTGAGCCGGTTCACTTCATGAACTGTTGCTATTAACTCATTGTTTATCTTGTTTATAAACGTCTTTGCTGATTCAGAATTTGCCGGCGCCGCACGTTCCATAATTTTAGTAACCACCGGATATCCCTGTTTAGCAGCCCCCATTGCCTTCACCACATTTCCGACATAGGATGGGTGCATATCACCAAAAAAACTAACGAATCTTCCACTTTCAGACTTGCTTGCAAGCACCTGAACTTCCACCGGTTTTGATGTATTAGCCTCTGGCGAAACCTGTTTACCATTTTCATCAATCGCTTTAAAATACTTGCCATCCAGCTCGAAATGCTCGCCATCTTCACGTTGCAACACCGTATTTGGATTGGTCCCCGCCGCCATATATATAGTCTTGGCTAAAATCACTGTTTCTTGGGTAGTTACATCCTCTTCATCATCTATATTCTTAACAGATACGCGTAACCCCTCAACATGCTTATATTTATCGACTTCAACAGCGACTGGAGTTGTATTCGAAATAAACTCAATCCCCTCCTCCAAAGCTAATTCGACCTCCTCATGATTTAAACGATATGCTGGCGAATCGGCCAGGGTTTTTCGATAAACAACAGTAGAGCCGCCCCATTTTTTCAAAAGCGCAATGATGTTAGCTTCTCGCCCTTCTTCATACGCCGCCTCGCGCTCAAGCCTTATTGCCCGCGCATGTGCAATAAATTCCTCACCGATTTCAGTCTCTTCCACGCTCCAACGCGCTCGAGTCTTTTCACGCCCATCAATTGCCGCCAAAGCCTCATAGCGACGCAGGAATTTTTCCACCTGCACCGGGTAATAAGCCAGCGACTCCGTCGCCGTATCAACAGCCGTTAATCCCCCGCCAATAACCGCAATTGGCAGCCTCACCTGCAAATTTGCGATCGATTCCTTCTTCCCCGCGCCACTTAACTGCAATGACATTAAAAAGTCTGAGGCCGTACGAACACCACGCGCAAGCGCATTAGGAATATCAATAACGGTCGGTTTTCCCGCGCCCATACACAGCGCAATATGATCAAAACCATAATCAAATGCCTGATTATATGTGATTGTGCTGCCAAAACGCACGCCGCCATACATCGCAAAATGCGCCCGTCTTTCCAGCAAAAGCCGGATAACTTTCAGGTAATTTTTATTCCAGCGTACAGTGATTCCATATTCGGCAACACCGCCGAAACCTGCCAAAACACGTTCATCCAGATTTTCAAAAATGTCCTGAATATCCTTAATCGGTTCGAAATCAATGCGTTTACCCTCTTGCGTCACACCGGAAATCTTCGCATCCAGCGGTTCAATTTTCAAGCCATCAACCGCGACCACCACATGCCCGTCATTTAACAAATGATGCGCGAGGGTAAATCCAGCCGGACCCAGACCTGCAACCAAAACTTTATAACCGCTATCTTCCCGTGGAATTGGCCGATCCAGATTAAGCGGATTCCAGCGCGTTAGCAGCGAATAAATCTCAAAACCATATGGCAAGTCCAGAACATCCTGCAAAGTCCTCGTTTCCGTACGCGGAATATTCACCGGATCTTGCTTTTGATACACACATCCCTTCATACAATCGTTACAAATCCGATGCCCTGTCCCCGCGCACATTGGATTATCAACGACAATCATAGCCAGCGCTCCGAGCGAAACACCGCGCGCTTTTAGCACATTCATCTCGGAAATTTTCTCTTCTAAAGGACAACCAGCTTGTTTAACCCTATGCACCGTTGATTTGAACGTTCCGTCTTTTTCTCTCAGACCTGTTGAGCAGGAATCCTTGCCTTGATTATGGCAATAAATACAGTAGTTTGCATCATCAAGCGCCTGTTTCAAACTGCCGCCATCATCTGTTAAAGCGAACCCCTCACGATGACGCAAATGCTCATCGGATAATTTTTGTATTGTAACACCGCCAACAACCTCAGTCTCAACCGGAACCAGATTAAAGAAATCCAATTTCTTAGGAATCTTGAATAACACCCCGATTTTATGGCGTTTTTTACCCTCCACCGAGTGCAAAGCCCAGGCTGCATATTGCGCTGCCAGATCTATATTTTCTGCATTATTATCCTTATCTTCCAACCACTTATTAACGATATTTGAATAGGACTCTTCAGTTAGCTCGCTATCTATCAGTTTTTCCAGCTTTTTTTGTAAATCATCACCGTCAAAATCAACCGCCACACCTGCCTTATATTTCTTCGCTACCTGTCTTTGTACGAACGTTCTTTTGCACGAATAAATATTAGCCAGTTCATCATGCTGCGCCGCTAATTCTCGAGTTTCCTTTTCGATTTTAAATAGCTTGGCAATGAAGTCTTCGACGTAAGCCCCTAATTCTATTAGTAAATTTGACTCATCTTTTTTCTCCAGCGAATTTCTGTTAACTCTCGCTGCAACGAAACGATTATGCAAATCAGCATCACTTACAGCCAGTTCTTCAACAAAAGCTTTATCAAGCCTTGCTAACCCCTTGGAAGCATATAATTCTTTGAATTCTAGCCCGAAATTTAACTTCATCTTTTTCCTATAAAAAATTATAATCCTTGAGCAGCATCTACAGCATCACGATCTGCAAGCACTCTGTCGGCTCGACTCTTTCTACTTCTTGACTCAAGAATCCCTCTAAAGCACTCTCCCGGAGTATACACATCGACACCAAGAACTTTATTCGTCCACGGCATACACATACCAGCAAAAATAAATAACCCACCAAATATATCCAGCAGAACAACATTACTAGCCTTATTTTGAGCATCACCATCTTCAGATAGATTTAGTGCATGATTGAGCGTTATTACCCCAATTCCTGCCACAATAAGTATCGATGCAATAGGCACTACCGCTAATTTAGTATTCTTAAGCCGCATCTGATGTAATTTCTCCGGGTCGTCTACTAACCGTTGTCTTTCTAAGTCTGGCATACTTAAATCCCCAGCCCACCGGACATATTCTTCACCGGGGCAACAAAATTTTCTTCAACATATATCTCCAACTGATCAACGCTTTGCTCAATCGTCTGAGTGCCGTTATCCACTACTAAATCAGCGTTATCCGGCTCTTCAAACTTATCGGAAATCCCTGTGAAATTCTTAATCTCCCCTGCCCGCGCTTTTTTATAAAGCCCTTTAGGGTCACGTTTTTCACAGATTTTCAAATCCGCATTGATATAAACGCTATGGAAGCTTGAAGGCAATGCCCCGCGCGCGCGATGCCTGTCTTCCGCATATGGCGAGATAAACGCTGTAATCACAATCACTCCGGCCTTGGCAAACAACGATCCGACCTCAGAAACACGACGCAGATTCTCCGACCTGTCTTGTGGCTCAAAACCCAAATCCGCACAAAGCCCGCCACGAATATTATCGCCGTCCAGCACATAAACCTGATAGCCTTTAGCAAATAAACGCCGCTCAAGCTCCATCGCCAATGTCGTCTTACCAGAACCAGAAAGCCCGGAAAACCACAACATTCCACCTAAATGCCCATTAGATAAAGCGCGTTGCTCTTGACCTATTACATCCTCAACCTCGTATAAATGCTTGGATTTTATCTGATTTTTTGCTCTTTGATCGGCAAAACCTTCCATCGAAATTATGCCGCCGCCAACGACTGTATACCCGTCCATAAGCATGAAACGCCCGGCTTTTTCATTTTGCTCAAATTCGTCCAAAGCCGCCAGGCCCCGAACATGGATGACCACCTCAGCCACATCATTTTTATTCACCGCCTCAACTTTCGCGTGCGATAAATCATCAGTGCTTACAACCTTCTCGATTTCCCGCACTTCGACTTTATATTCGCTGGTATTAATCTTCATGGTGAAGCGCAAGCCAGCTTCCAACTTATCATTTCCAAGCCAAAACAGGCGCGCTCTGAATAAATTAGTTAAAATCGGCGCATTTTCGCGTAAAGACGCAATCTCGCCACGTTCAATGAAAATTTGTTCTTCCAAAGTTATGCCGATAGATTCACCCGCATATGCAGATTTTGGCGCATCATCCACCCCCCAACGTTCAATTGAAGAAACTTTAGAAACCTTATTCGACGGCGAGAAAACCAGCTCATCACCAACTTTTATAGCCCCACTTTCGACTCTTCCGGCAAAAATTCGCTTATGCTCATCAAAGCGATAAACATCCTGAATCGGAAAACGCAGCGGCAATTCATCAAGTTCCGGCTTTTTGTTAAATATATCCAAAGCCTCCAGAACCGTTGGCCCTTTATACCAGTCCATGCTCTCACTTTTACGCGCGATATTATCCCCTT
>JAJRPW010000177.1 GCA_024280585.1 Alphaproteobacteria bacterium | reverse complement strand
ATAAGAAACCCACGACATAAAAAACAAGGTAGCAACAGCCGCAGCGGCCTGTAATCTAAAGCTAACAGGCACACTGGATATGCCTTTATCAGAAATGATAAGGATTTTTTTATGACACAGACACTGCTTTACAAAAAACGAAACGTCTTTCATAAAAACATTCAATTGTTGAAGGATCTCTACCGCTTTTTTCTTCACTCGTTCCGATCTTTCCACTCTACAGTCCATTTAGAGGTTAAAAGCCTACCTAGCCACTCTCTATAAGCGCCTTATTGTGCCAATATTATACATTAAAAGTTAATAATCTATTAACCAGCACTCTTTAACAACTAACATACTTAGAATTTTTAGCAAGGATTAAATTTAAGCTTTTGAAAACTACTCCACAGCCCGATAATTCGGCGATTCACACGTGATCGTTACATCATGCGCATGGCTCTCCTTCAGCCCGGCATTGGTAATCCTCACAAACTCACAATTTGCCTGCATTTTTTCTATCACCGCGTTGCCCGTATAGCCCATCGCCGCTCGCAAACCGCCAATCAATTGGTGGATAACACTTGCGACATGCCCTTTAAAAGGCACCATCCCTTCAACGCCCTCAGGCACTAACTTCAACTGATCCTTTATCTCTTGCTGGAAATATCTGTCCGCCGAGCCGCGCGACATCGCCCCAACCGATCCCATTCCGCGATATGATTTATAAGAACGCCCCTGATATAAGACAATTTCGCCCGGGCTTTCCTCTGTTCCAGCGAACAACGAGCCGATCATAACCGCCGCCGCCCCAACCGCAATCGCTTTGGCCAAGTCACCGGAGAACTTAATTCCGCCATCGGCAATAACCGGGATTCCTTTCTTTTTACAAACCTCAACAGCGTTCATAATTGCCGTCAATTGTGGAATTCCAACACCTGCAACGATGCGCGTTGTACAAATCGAACCCGGCCCAATGCCGACCTTCACCGCATCCGCGCCTGCATCAATCAAGGCCTTCGCGCCCGCTGCTGTCGCAACATTACCAGCTATCACATCAAAATCACCCGATAAACCTTTAATTTCCCTCACTATTTCCAGGACTTTTTTTGAATGCCCATGCGCTGTATCAACTATAATAATATCGACTTCCGCCGCAATCAAAGCCTGCGCCCTTTCAACCGCATCAAAACCGGTACCAATCGCCGCCGCAACCCGCAATCTGCCGCGCTCATCCCGACAAGAATCAGGGAATTTCTCCGCTTTTTCTATATCATTAACTGTAATCAAACCAATGCAACAATATTCATCATCTACCACAAGAAGCTTCTCTATCCTGTATTTATGTAACAATTTTTTTGCCTCTTGCCTATCCACCCCTTCTTTTACCGTAACCAGATTATCTTTAGTCATCAATTCCGAAACTGGCTGCGCCGAATCGCTAGCAAAGCGAACGTCACGGTTACTTAGCATTCCGACGAGTTTCCCGCCATTTTTTTCTACAACGGGAATGCCTGAAATATTGTTTTTCTCGGCCAGATCCAAAGCCTCGGCCAGTGTCGCATTCGGGCTGATAGTAACCGGGTTTATTACCATTCCTGATTCAAATTTCTTAACTTTACGAACTTCATCAGCCTGACTTTCGATAGAAAGATTTCTATGAATACAACCCAAACCGCCATGCTGCGCCATCGCTATAGCCAGCCGCGATTCCGTTACAGTATCCATCGCTGACGAAATCAGCGGAATACCTAATTTAATATTTTTTGTGATATAAGTTGATGTATCAACGTCTGTTGGAAAAATTTCAGACGCTGCCGGCACTAATAAAACATCGTCAAATGTCAGTGCCTCTATGAATTTTGGTGCTGTCATAATATGCAAATCCTGTAAATACTGGTTTGCGCCAGGAGCATACAGATTTTTTGGAATTTTGCAATCTAATTCGAAACAATGAACTCTTTAATTTTCTCTATATCGTTATCAACAACGTCATATTTTTCTTCCCGGCTCATCAAATCAGCAATGTAATCCGGCAATTCAGGCTCTTTCACGCCCGCCTTCACTATAGCATCGGGGAATTTGGCCGGATGGGCGGTGGATAAAATAACCATCGCAACATTCTGATTTTTATCGCAATTCCTTGCTGCACAAACTCCGGTTGCTGTATGTGGATCAATAACTTCTCCCGATTTTTCAAACACTTGCGCGATAGTCTTAACAATTTGCTCATCATCCACCGCATAACTATCGAATATTTCACGGGTTTTTTGATATTTATCAGCATCAATTGATATACCCTTTTCATGGAAACCGATCATTAACTCTGCAATTTTGGCCGCGTCCTCATCATAAATATAATAGAGCAAACGTTCAAAATTACTGGAAACCTGAATATCCATACTCGGCGATAATGTATGCAGCAGCTCGCTTTTCGAATAATCATTATTGGCAAAAAACCGATGTAATATATCATTTTCATTGGTTGCAACAATTAATTTATCAATCGGCAGACCCATTTTCATGGCAATATAACCTGCAAAAATATCACCAAAATTCCCGGTTGGAACTGAAAACGCGACTTTTTTATCCGGTGCGCCGAGCCTAATCGCGCAGTAAAAATAATATACCACCTGCGCCATAATCCGGCACCAATTTATTGAATTTACCGCGACCAACCGCCCGCCATTCAAAAAACTTTGATCGGCAAACAGCTCTTTTACGATATGCTGACAATCGTCAAAGTTGCCCTTCAATGCAATATTATGCACGTTATCCGCCAGAACAGTCGTCATTTGCTTACGCTGCACATCGGAAACCCGCTTATATGGATGCATTATAAAAATATTTACATGCTCAGAGTGACGGCAACCTTCAATCGCCGCCGAGCCGGTATCTCCCGATGTCGCGCCAACAACAGTTACGTTTTTATTGCGTTTTTTTAGAATATAATCAAAAACCCGACCCAGAAATTGTAATGCAAAATCTTTAAAGGCCATGGTAGGCCCATGAAAAAGCTCGAGAATATACTCCCCTCGCCCTATTTTTGTCAGCGGCGCAATATCTGCATGTCTGAACTCTGCATAGCTTTCTTTTATAATCCCTTTTAAATCCGCGTCAGGAATATCACCATCAACAAACGGCGAGATCACTTCAAACATTAACTCTTCGTAAGAAAGACTTGAAAAACCAGCAATTTTTTCTGCACTAAATTGTGGAATTTCACTTGGCACATAAAGCCCGCCATCGCTTGCAAGCCCTGCAATCACCGCATCTTCAAAGCTAAGTGAGGGCGCATCCCCTCTGGTACTTACATATTTCATCGCGCCTACAAATATTTACCCTTCAAATATCCCTTATAAGCTTCGACATCAAGCTTGCTTCCCGTCGCTTTTTCGATCAAATCATCCGAGGAAAGCTTTGAACCCATCTCATGAACATTCTTATTTAACCAACTGATAACCGGTTTAAAATCACCTTTTTCTAAGCATTTTGGAATAGCTTTATCAGATTTCTTCGCAGCACCAAATAACTGCGCGGCATAAATCGCGCCCAATGTATAAGTCGGGAAATAGCCAAAAGACCCGTCCATCCAATGAATATCCTGCATGCAGCCATTAGCATCATTATCGGGCTTAACCCCTAAAAATTTATCCATCCCTTGCGCCCATGCATCAGGCAAATCTGCAACTTCCATCTCACCGGCAATAAGGTATTTTTCCATATAATAGCGCAGCATAATATGTGCCGGATATGTCACTTCATCCGCATCCACCCGGATCAAAGATGGCTCAACTTTTGTATAAATCCGATAAAGATTCTCAACACT
>JAJRPW010000176.1 GCA_024280585.1 Alphaproteobacteria bacterium | reverse complement strand
TATAGTTCAGGCGACTGAATGCTATTCAGAAAACATCAGAAGAACACGGGTGGTAAAAGGCGATTCATGGAAAGCGCAGAACTGTCCGAATAGTGGTGGTTATAAAATCACGGTAAATAGCGGCTGTGTCGGCACTTACGGCGAGTTCATGGAGATGTATATAGGCGAGCCTGTAGTTACATATGAAAATGGAACCAACCCACCAAGCTGCTCCGAAGATGATGTTAAAAACGTCGAACCCGGATGTAGCTGGAAACTTGATGCATGGGGCGTAAATCCAATAAGAGTTCCAAAATATGACTTTAGCGGAGAGGGTGGAAAAGCATTTGATGGTAAGTTTGAAGATAAAGATCCAGCCGGGGAATTATCGACGACAGCAGCGCGCGGCGGTGGGTTATATTTCAAAATCAAGGATAAACCAGGCGAGCAGGGCGATGGAAATTATTATAATAATTTGGGTGAATATAAGATCGAAATCGAAACCATTAAAGTGGATTCCGGCTTCTCCGACGTTTTAAATGGCCTGATAAACCCTGTGAAAGATATAGTAATGGGCTATTGTCGCTTCCCTGACGATCCGGGCACTCCTGAAGATGAGTGTAAATTAATGACCGGCACCGATGCGGCCTGGAAACATGGCGTAACCAGACGTATATTTGACAGCCTTACCGGCCGTGATAATGGCGGCACAAGTCTTATTATGAAAATTTTAAGAGCGGCACTGGCTTTATATGTAGTTGTTTTTTCTGGAATGTTCATGATGGGACTGGTTGAAAATACCCGCGAAGAAGCCACGAAAAAAGCTATAAAAGCCGCGATTATAATACAGTTAATGAGCCCGACCAGCTGGAACTTCTTCAATGATAATTTCTTTAAACTATTTACCGATGGATCAACCGAGCTGATTGCAACCATGGCCGGGCAGTTTGACGGGCTGGTCTCGGATAATGTATTTGATCCGGCTTATAATTACACACTTAATCCAGGGGATATATTTGATATAGCGTCTCTTCCTGATGATGCTGAACATGAAGAATTAAAAGTAGCACCGGGAGGCGCCGCCACTTCAACAAGCATGGCAACAAACCCGTTTGCATTCGCTGATTTAACTGTATCAAAATTCTTCACAAACGAGACATTTATAAAAGTTTCTGCACTGGGATTATCCTCTTTGGTTGGGTTTATATACATGATTTTGATATTCCTTGGCATGTTCTATTATTTATGGGCAGTAGTGAAAGGTGCCATAGTTTATTTAATGTCGATGCT
The DNA here is from genome assembly GCA_024280585.1 of Alphaproteobacteria bacterium. Taxonomy (GTDB): domain Bacteria; phylum Pseudomonadota; class Alphaproteobacteria; order Rickettsiales; family UBA6187; genus JAJRPW01. The sequence continues at coordinate 14,352 of JAJRPW010000176.1, read as the reverse complement.
GGCTTTAAGCTTGTTAATCGGGCTTGCACCATTATTTATAACCTTGGCATTATTTGAAAAAACCAAACAGCATTTCGAAAACTGGACTATGCATCTGATTAACTTCGCATTACAGCCAGTGCTGGTGTTAACAGTTCTCGCTATATTTAATATATTTGTATATTCTGCGATTTATGAATTGCTGCATTTCAGAGTATGTTGGAGCGAATTGCCGATCGGGCTTCATCCAAGTCCTGGCCTTGGTCTTTCTGGCCTTGGTGTGTCGCTTTGGTATTATTTACCGCATCTTGAAGGTGGAGGCGGGCTGGATAATACACCTGTAACATTCTTTATGATTCTGATATTCTTTATATTAGCCAATGCTATGTTAAAATTTGTGGATTGGGCTGCAGAGCTGGCGTCGCACATAACAACAAGTCTTAGGGGAGCTTCGAGCCTGGCTAATGCCGCAAGTCAAACTATGAATTCTGCCGGAGATCAGGTTAAAAAGATTACAGGTGGAATCGGAAAAGTCGCTGGTGCAGCTAAATCAAAAGCCAGAGGCGGAGTTAATAACGCAAGGAAACTAGATTAAATATGATTAGAAAATATTTGAACATAGTTATATTATTACTATTCACAGCACTTATCAGCTCCTGTGGTGATGACCCTTGCGTGCGCGGATGTGATGAATCCGGCAAAAATTGTCAGCGCGAATGCGGGCCTTATTCTTGTGTTGAAGCCGATGATTGGGGCTATCCGAAAGTTTGGGTTCCAGCCGCCGGTGACGATCCTGCGTTGAATGTAAAAGGCCAATATCCTGATCAATATGTCGATGCAATCGACAGTAAGCGAGTTATTATCGACGCGGAAAACGTTCCTTTAGTTATGAGTATCGGCAAAAATGACCAGTGGACTTCATGGTTTGGCGGATCGTTCAACTCTCAGGATAAACAAGAGGCAGGGACTGGCCTAGATTACGGCCGTACTGTTCCAGGGCGTGAATGCCGCTATTTCCTTTATAATGCCACATCTTCGCCCAACCCAACGTTCGTTGACAATATAACTCCTGAAGTTATGAAAGGTAATGCTGGTCTAAATTGCCCGGAACCGCATGAAAACCCTATAATGATGGCAAGCCGTGATGATACTGATAATGATGGTTTTTATGATGAGTGGAAAGATGAGGCTGGAAACACAATTGATGTCGATCAGTTCGCGGACTGTTTGACCCCTTGTTATTTACGTTATGGAATGGGATTATATATAGGATTTGCTGCAAATACAGAAGGTTCTGTGCGGGATAAAGATATTAGCCCAACCTTCCATATCCCCGATATTAAACGACCGGATGTGCCACATAGCCCTAATTTAGGGGATCATCCAGAGGAAACAGTTCTTGAAAATAATCTGGCGCGCGGGATTGACCATTATATTACAGCTGGTGAAAACCCGAAAGATATCTTCCCGGGTGTGCAGACAAATGACCGGTTATACTTCAAAATCGTAGACCATTTCTATTCGGATAATGCTGGCGGATATACGGTAAACATCAAGCAGGGAACCAGAAGCCCCGATCCTGGCGTGATCGAAACTGTCGTAAATGTCGTGAAAGAACCGATTGCTATGATCATGGAACGACTATATAAAGGTATTACTACTGACACAAGATACGTCAATTTAGTCCGGGCAATATTGGCGTTATATATTGTTTTTTATGGCTTTAAATTCATGATAGGCGGTGTTGATGCGGCGAAAAAAGATGTCGTAATGAACATCTTGAAAATGGCGATTGTCGTCCAGGTTATAGCGCCAAATAGCTGGGAATTCTTCTATGTGCATTTATTCTCCGGATTTACCGAAGGGATTGAAATGATAGGCGGCGCATTGATGGGCGTTGGCGATACTGGCGGCGGTGGCGGTTATACCAGCGCATGGTTCCAGATGGATCAAACCCTCGAAAAATTCTTCTCCGCGGAAACTGCAGCGAAGATACAATCAACGATATTCTCAAATAGCCTCGGATTTTTATTCGTAATAGTTCTTTATTTTGCCATAGGTTTATTCTTCATGGCGATGGTAAGAGCTGTTGTAATATTCCTCGTTGCATATGTCGGAATGTCTTTTTTAATCGCCATGTTCCCACTTTTTATAATACTGATTTTATTCGCAAAAACCAAAGAACTATTCACTGAGTGGGTAGATCAGCTAACCGTATTTAGCATACAAATCATAGTGTTGCTTGCAGGTTTGGGCATGTTCTCGGCAATCATCATGATGTATATGGAGCAGACGATTGGTTATAATGTGTGCTGGAATGTAATTTGGGATGCGCCTTTGAATTTATTCGATATGAGGCACTGGATGCCGGATATTAGCGGCATAAAAGGCCCGGTATGGATGGATGTAAACGGTGACGGACTAAAAGGCGTTAATCCATTGGAAACCGCTGAAAGATACGTTGATATACCATATTTAGATCCGCAATATGATGTTAAACGTATTATGGAAATGCGGGCAGAAAAAGAATTTATTGATTTAACCGACATCTTCCTGTTTGCTGCTGTTATATTCTTTATGTATAATTTCATGAAGTTTGTACCAAATATGGCGGAAGCTCTAAAAGGCGAGAAAGGTGCAGCCGATTCCGCGAATCTGTTTGGCGCAGGAAATGCATTATATAAAAGCTTCAAAGCAACAGCTACAAGCGCAACCAAAGGGCTTATGAGTGCTGGAAAAGAAGTCAGATTCTGGAATAAACAAACCGGTGCAGGCAAAGCGGTTAGCAGAGGCATGAAACGAGGGGCTATTGCCGGTGGCAGTGGGCTTGCCCGCGGCGGTAGGGGGATAAAAAACAGAATACAACGAGCTGTCGAGAATGATCCTAGATATATAGCCAACAGAGCAAAAACCGCTAACAAGAAAATGATGATGGCCGAAACAAGAAAACACGTAAATGATGGAATCAAACAGGGCAGGACGGTAAGTATTGACGACAGAACGAAAGACATAAAAATGGGTGATTTGAATGATAATAGCAGATTATCCAAGGATTTAGGATTTGGAACTGATTTCGGCGGCGGCCTTTTGGATATGGCAGATAAGAAAAACCGCGCACTTGTTGAAGACAGGGCAGAAGGTAAACTTAAGATGCTAAAAAGAACAGCAGACTATGAAGCAAAACAAAAAGCCCTTGCAAAAGGAGAAAGCGTTTATGTAGCCGATAAAGAAGGCAAAAAAGCCTCTGATTCGATTGAAAAAAGCGCCCGTAATATTATGCATATAGTGGATCTGGAACATGCCACAAGTGCTGGAATGGATATAAAAGGCAATATTATTGATGATGCAGCCATTGCCTCGCAAAAAGCGTATATAGTCGGTGCCAAAGAAGCATTAGAAAAAGGTGCTGCACCTGAAGAAGTTATTAAGGCGGCTAAGGATACCGCTGATATGGCCGCAGCAAGAGCGGCAGCAAAAGCCATGGAAGCAGCATCTAAACCTAAAGACAGTGGACCTGCTGGAACATCTGGACCTGCTGGTGTAGCTGGAAAACCTATGGCTGAAAGGGGTTCTGCAACACCTCCGATTGGCAGCCTTGATAGCCCGGCAACAAGTGCGCCTCCTCAACAAAGCGTAGCAGACGGCCTAAGCGATGCACAATTACGCGATGCATATAATAAAGCCTCTGGCTCGGAAAAAATAGCCTTAATGGAAGCCGCAAGAGAAAAAGGCGTAACAATTGGTGATGATCCAAGAGAACCAGCACCATCTGTGGATGATGGTTCGCAAGGGGTTTCCGGCGCAGCTGGCCTTGCCGGTTTGCCTGGAGGCGGGGCTGATAATTTAGCTACTCCGCAAGAGCCATATAATCCAGCTGGAAGTGCTGGTTCTCAAAATAGCGGAGTGGGCAAAACTCGCGTGGCGGATAGAAGTCCTGATGTAGTTTCAGGCGCAGTTTCCGGTGGTGTTTCTGTGGAGCCAACCAACGCGCCGCCTGCTGATTTAGGCGCACAACACACTGATAGCCCCGCACAAGAGCCAGTTGCAGATAGAGATTCCGGCGTTATTCCTCCGGCAGAACAGCCAGTAGCCGATAATTCACAGGCAGAGCGACCTATAGAAACCGATAATTTACGGGCAGAACAATCGACACCAGACTCACGCGGCGTGCAAGAACCAACCAATGAAGCTGCAAGCAATATAACGGCGGATAGAGATGTAGCCGATAATATTCCTGAGCAACGTTCTGCGGAGCCTGCCATCGAACAACCTATTATTACACCGCAAGAAGCTGGCGCGGCAGCGGTCACGGCAGCTATGGAGCAGAGTGTATCCCCTGCGGAAGCTGCTAAAGCCAGCAAAGCAGCAGCAGAAAAAGCTAAAGCCGCGATGGAAACTACGCCTGAAACTCTTGGCGATATAGATGCCTTGCCAGAAGAAACTGCGGGCGCGAATGACAAAAATACCACAAAAGCAGAGAATGCCGCAGCAGAGGCTTTACGCGATGAGGAACGCAAAAAACATAGCGAAGATAGAGTGCAAACAGAAATTACAGAGGATAGAAAAAGAGATGCCATGGATGCTGATCGTGCAGCAGAACAACAACGTGATGAAACCCAAGCTCAGCAAGATGCACTGGCTAGCCTAGAAAAAGAAAGTTCCGAAAGCAGCGTGGCGCATGCAGAGCTGGATAAAATGAGCAAAGCAGCTGAAAAAAGAGCAGCTAAACAAAAAGAAACTGAAGAACAGGGCAGAAAAGATAAAACCACAGAAGCGGAAGAAAAAAGAAGGGCTGATCAGCTAGCCAATGAAGCCAGAGAAGCCGGTGCCGAACAAGCACAAGAACAAGCTACTGTTGCGGATAAAAAATCCAGAGAACAGGAACTGACCGATAGAAAAGCTGCGGAAAACAGGCTTGAGGAAAGGACAAAAGAGCTTAGTAAGAAGAAAGCCAAAGAGCTGGAGAATCAAAAAACCGCTCTCTCAGGGCAAATAAAAGGGCTTCAGGCTGACTTGAAAAAAGCCGCGGATAAAGAAGCAAAAGCAGCTATTCGAGAGCAAATAAAAGGGCTTAAAGCAGAACTTCAGAAACTGGGTTGATAATCTTTATAATATGTTTATACTGGCGTGTAGCGTTTCTTATTTGAAATGATCGGTGGTCTTCTACAGTCACTTCAAGGCAGAAACACTACAGCATAAAAATGGTGGCGGTATGACAAAATTATTAGCGATTCTGATTTCCCTTTGTTTTCTTCAAGGTTGTGTGGATTCAAATCCGAATAAGCGCGAATTAAAAAGCCCGTGTACTGCAGCGGAAGGCGCTGAAAATGGTGCGGAAACGCCTTGCACACGCCGCCAGGTTAATGATAATTGGCTGGGCTAGGCTATTATGGCCTTAACAGTTCTAAGAATAATTTTTATGTCACCTGTTAGCGACTGATTTTCCACGTAAGAACGGTAATATTCAAGCTTTTTCGGCAGGATTTTTTCAATGTAGGCTTGTTCCGGATTATCCTCCTGCGATAAAATCTCACTCTCATTACGAAATTCAATGGATGCAAGGTCAGTTATTCCAGGTTTTACCGATAAAACAATGCGTTTATTCTCGTCCGAATAATGTTGCACATACTCGGGAACTTCTGGCCGCGGCCCAACCAAACTCATATCTGACATAATAATGTTAATTAGCTGCGGCAATTCATCAATTTTATATTTCCGTAAGAAATGACCGATTTTTGTAACCCTGTTATCTCGGCCGATAGTGATCTTGAGAGCCTTATCAACCTGTTTTTCCACCATAGTCCGGAATTTAAAAATTTTAAAAACCCTGCCATTTTTCCCGACTCGTTCCTGACGAAAAAAAACTCCACCCTGCGAATCCAGTTTGATTAAAATCGCAATGATAATAAAGAATGGTAATAAAATCAAAACCCCGATAATTGCTAGCGACAGGTCAAAAATGCGCTTATTCATTTTGATAGAATCTCCGTGACTGCGGTCGTTATACGAGCAATATCGCTTTCGCTAAGTTTCGTATGTAAAGGCAGGCTGACCGCATTTCTAAACGCCTTTGCAGCGATAGGGTAAGACTCCTGCGTTACGGCAAGTTTTTCCTGCCAGAAAGAATGAAAATTAATCGGGATGAAGTGTACGCTGCAACCTATTGAATATTCAGAACTCATTCGGGCTATAAATTCATCACGAGAGATTGGCGCATCATCGGCAAGCCTTATGACATATAAATGCCACGCATGCATATCACCATCTTGTGAATTTTTTGGCAAAATAACAGGCAATTCTGAAAAAACTTCATCATATGCAATTTTTATTCTCTGCCGGGTTTTCTGAAATGCATCTGCTTTTGTAAGTTGTGCAAGGCCAATTGCAGCAGCCATATCAGTCATGTTGCATTTATAACCAGGTGCGACTATATCATAGTGCCATTTGGGCTTTGTTGAGGTATAACGATCGAAAACATCGGTTGATATACCATGCAAACGCATGATTCGGCAACGTTCGGCGATGGCCTTGTTTTTTGTGACGATCATACCGCCTTCGCCAGTGGTTATAGTCTTTGTCGCGTAAAAGCTGTATATCGTTGCATCCGTGTCCAAAGTTCCGATTAGATCGTCATTATAGCTCGCTGGAAGGGCGTGCGCAGCATCTTCAACGATGAATAAATTGTGTTTGCGTGCGATTTCGATTATACGCTGCATATCACACGCCAAGCCGGCAAAATGCACGGGAATAATTGCCTTTGTTTTATCTGTTATAGCCGCTTCGATTTGATCCGGGTCGATATTCATACTCGCTGCATCAATATCAGCCAAAACCGGAGTTGCACCAAGATGTAAAATGCTCATAGCTGTTGAGCTAAACGTATATGGTGAGGTAATTACTTCGTCGCCAGAGCCAACTCCAAGTGCCTCCATAGCCAATAAAAGGCCGGATGTCGCGGAATTGACCGACACAGCCTCAACATCCCCTCCCAAATATTCAGAAAAATTTTTCTCAAATTCCCTGACCATAGGGCCGGATGTAAGCCAGCCCGATTCCATACATTCGACAACTTTATCTATTTCCTGGCGCCCTATATCCGGCCGGGCAAAGGGAATAGGCTGATTATTCTGGGTATTTTTGGCCAAAGATTTTAATCTCATTTTTATATTTACTGTTTGGGTTTAAGCACTATATTTTAAATCAATGGCGAGCCTATTGCAATGCTTATTACAAGTTACTAAAGGATAAAAATATGACGAATAAACTGTCAAATGTCAGCGTAGCAATTATACTTTTCTGCGCTTTTATATCGCCGTTTTTGTCCTTATATGCAGGGCTTTCTTTGATAGTTGTTTTTATGCTTCTTGCATTATTACCGGTGGCGATCATGATTAACGACAGAAATTTTTCGCCGATTTTTCGCGATGCGTACAGCAAAATTACAATTATAACAGCTGTTTATGCGCTCATAAGTTCCTTATGGGCTGTTGATCCAGAGCAGTCTATTAATTTACTCTGGCGAATGTTGCTGATTTTTATTGCCGCCATAGCATCATTAGAATTTGCACAAAAAATAAGCAACAAGCAGGCTGATTTAATCGGAAAATACTTGCTTTCCGGGCTTATTATTGCGTTTATTGGGGCAAATATCGAGTATTTTTTCGACGGGATTATAACTAAGTTTTTCAGGGGGTTTCAAGAAAAAGAACATGTATATGCACTAACTGATTTAAATCGAGGCGCTAGCTATTTGAGCCTCATGATTTGGCCGGTTTTTGCTTATTTATTCCTTAATAAACGCAAAGTAATCGCCATCGTTTTGTTACTAATTGCAGGGTGGACGCTAACTAATTTAGAAAGTCAATCGTCCGTAATGGGGCTAATTTTGGGGGTACTTGCCTTTATATTTATATATTTTACCAAAAAAACGGGTATGAAAATACTCATGGCGTTAAGTGTTATCTCTGTGATTTTAGTTGCATATACCGCGAAAACTATGGATCCGGCTAAAATATATCAGGAAATTCCAGAAATTTCCGGTTCGGCTTCGGAATACAGGCTGCATATATGGAGTTTCGCGGCTAATAAGGCGTCAGAAAAGCCTTTGCTTGGCTGGGGATTTAACTCCGCCAGGTCTATTCCCGTTACAAAAGAAGAGTATCTTCCGGGAGGTCGGCACCCGCTTCCTTTGCACACTCATAACAATGTTATGCAAATCTGGCTGGAGCTTGGTGCTGTGGGGCTGGTTTTATTTTCAGCTTTTATGCTTTCAATAATGTATACTATCTCACAAAATAACTCCAAAACAATGGCTTTTCAAGCGGGACTTTTTGCTACATATTTTGCAATAGGAGAAACCGGTTACGGAATTTGGCAGAATTGGTGGGTGGCTGCTGGAATTATTTCGGCATTTTTTATTTTTATTGCTACAAAAAACGCAAGAAATAGTTACTAAAATGACGCTGTTGTGACTAATAGTAGAAAAAGTTGTAAAATAAGGCAATTTTTTGTTGATAGATCAAAAATATTGATATAACGATAGGGTAACTATTGCAAAACACCTAAAACAAATGGAGAATTACGATGAACAAAAAAGACCTTATTGATGCAATTGCTAAAGATGCAGACCTTACAAAAGACTCTGCCAGCAAAGCTTTGGATGCTGCTCTTGCTGCGATTGTGAAGCAACTTAAGAAAGGCAGCGAAGTTCGTCTTGCTGGATTTGGTACTTTTAGCATATCTGACAGGAAAGCTCGCGAGGGGCGCAATCCTAGCACTGGCGCTAAGATCAAGATCCCAGCTTCCAAGCAGCCTAAATTCAAGCCTAGCAAAGCTCTAAAAGATGCTGCTAACGCTGCTTAAATTACTATTAAATAGCTCAAAAAAACCCTTGCCTATATTCTAGGTGAGGGTTTTTTTGTTTTTGTGTATAACCCGGCAAAATATGCTCATACAAACACTGCATTTTTTGCCTGTCCCCTATTAAATCTCATTCACACCCCTCTCATATACCCTATAAAATATAGCATTTTTTAGTTTGGCACGCTGTTTGCATTGAAGTTAGCGTAGTAAAAAATATTTTAGTTTGGATAAAATGAATTTAGGCTTATTAGACATATTAACAATGCAGCAGGCGGAGAGAGCAAATCCTTCCCGTGGACAGGCTGCATATGATCTGTCTTCTGATGATAAAAATTTTAAAGAGTATCTAAAAACTGCGAAGTCAGAAAACAATGCCAGTAGCGATAATAACGCTGTACAAAAGGAAAATACGGCTCCAACAGGGCAACCAAAAGCCGACAAAAGTGAGAATCAAAATCAAACACCAAAAATCCGCAGGACTGCTGATGAAACTGGCCAGGTGCCGAATTTTTCTGCAGCTACAGCGACTGAAATTCAAAACGGATTAACCCAGCATTTACTTGGCGGCATAGAAATTATTGCAGATCAGAGCGGGGATCTAGCGGAAAACAGCGTTTTAGCCAGCTTGCTTGGCCTGCAAGAGGTTGCGACCACTCCAAGTAACACCGAATTGCTCGGCGCTCCTAAGGAAATATCACTACAAAGCTTTAATAATACTCCGCAGGAAGTGGCGGCGAAGGTGGTTTCGCAAACTATCGCTAACATTACTGCAAATAATGGCGAGGCTCCATCCTCAGCCGAAATTGAAAAAATCGTGTTGAATCTGGCAAAAATTGATGCCCAAAGCCCGGAAGTATCTGAAACTAATATAAAATCTGCCCAGGTTGTTAGCCTATTGGGTAAAAAAGAGTTAGGTGGCGATAAAAATCAGACCGGCAACACCACAAGCAATAACAAACCCGTAATTGATGAAAAAATTATAGGTTTAATGCAGCAAGATGCCAGCAAAACCAGAGTTGTTCAGCCCGTTGTTGATCTGCGAGAAAAAATCCTGGCAACCAATCTAACTCAAACACAAGAAGAATTTCTCGGCAATAAAACGGCAGGGCAAACAGGTGCTGGAACAAGCACCAACAGCTCCGAACTTCTTAATCAAATGCAAAATAATTCCAGTGAAAATTCAGGGTTTAAAGAGCCGGGCAGCGGACAAAATTTACCGAATAACAGCAATATAAATTTCAACAGTGCATCTTTAGTCAAATTTGACCGTGTAATGGAAACTACTGGAATTTCTGCAAGCGACATGGCGCTGAATAAATCAAATTTTGAAAATGCCGCAAAAGAGATCGCTAATATAAAATTCAGTGGATCGAATACAGCAGGAAAAGGCAATAATACAATCACTATTCAGCTACATCCGAAAGAGTTGGGCAGCATTGATGTCAAGATGGAAATAGCCGCTGACGGCAAAACAAAAGTAACAATAATGGCCGAAAAAGCCGACACTTTAAATCTATTGCAAAAAGAAGGCAGCTCGCTTAGAGAAATCCTGCAAGATTCTTTAAAAACGGAATCATCAAATTTAAGCTTTAATTTTCAGGATAAAGGCCATGAGCAGTGGAAACAATTTAACGAAAATAACTTTGGCAACCAAGTAGGTGCCTTGGACGATGATGAGGTAGCTAACTTCGACAATATTTCTGGTTATGCAAATGCATACTTATCTGCAAATGAAGGGCTGGATATAAGTGTTTAAAGGAGAAACCAAATGGATGTAAATAGTGTAGCATCAAATATAACGGCGACAAGCAGAACAGAAAGTTCTGAGGAAAACCTGATCCAAAACAAGGATGCTTTTATCAAAATTTTTATCGCACAGATGCAATATCAAAATCCTTTGGAACCGACTGACCCGACCGCGTTGATTGATTCTATAGCTCGGATTTCCAGCGTTGAGCAAGCTATAACCACCAATGACAATCTGGAAACATTAATTGAATTAAATGGCGGAGGCACAGAACAATTTGGCGATCCCATTTCTTATCTGGACAAAATTGTTGAGTTTGAATCCGATACTATCCAGCTAAAGGATGGGGGAACTTCATTTTCATACGAAATGGGCGAGTCTGCCGAACAATTATTTATTGTAATAAGAAGTGAGAGTGGCAATCCTGTTTATACTGGTTTTGGCAGCAAAAATATAGGAAATAACGAGTTTGCGTGGGACGGTATGTCGACAGAAAATAATCCGGTAAGCGACGGGGTTTATGAGGTGGAAGCATTCTATGTAGGTAAAGATGGCGAGATAGTGAATTTAACCACTTCAACAGTTGGGGTTGTTACAGGAGCCGACATTGATGATGGTGATATAACCCTACTTGTTGGCCAGCTAAAAACGCTTAGGAACCATATCACATCAATAAGATCAGAAAACGCAGAAGAAAATATTTAAACATTTCCCATTATGGGGTTAAAAAAAGGAGTAAAAAAATGGGTTTACAGGGAGCACTGGTTTCATCAATAACGGGTATACAGGCAAATAGTACTGCCATCTCGAACAGCGCGGTTAATATCGCTAACGCGTCTACAGCCGGATATAAGGCCAGCACGACGATTTTTTCGACTCTGGTAACAGATTCAGGTGGTGGTGGTGTTAGTGCTAGATCTAAAATATTAGTTGAGTCGCAAGGTTTGATTGAATCAACTGGCCGAGATACAGATTTATCCATTAATGGCAATGGCTTCTTTGGCGTTCAGGATAATGGCGGATCAACCTTATTAACCCGTACTGGAGATTTCGACATTAATAATAGCGGTGAACTGGTTAACTCCAGCGGTAATAAATTACTGGGCTGGCCTTTGGATAATGATGGTAAATTACCTGGTGAAACCGGAAATGCCAATACCACAGCAGCGGAATCCATAGAATCACTGGAGGTTGTTGATACCAATTCGGCGGCAGGTACTGCATCAGCGACAACAACTGTTAGAATGGGCTTAAACTTAAATGCCGGTCAATCGGTGTTCCAGGGTGCAACTGCGGTGTTGGATTTTACTTCTACTGCAAATGCATCTATGGCCAGCACAGATATTATCGTTCCGGCAGCAGGAATGCAAGGCGGTGATACAATAACATTTACCTCTAATAGTATAGCGACTATATTTACATATGGCGGTATTGCCAAATCGTTTGATGTAAGTCGCACGACCACGTTTGGAGCGACTTCAACAGCTAATACTTTTTCAGCAAGTACAACAGCTCCAATTTTAACAGCAGATGATAAATTTACAATCACAGTGGGCAGTGGAACCCATACATTTACTTATAAAGTAAGTTCTCCTGATACGGCCAATGGCGAGTTTAACAGCTTTGATTCTTTAGCCACAGCAATTAATCTAAAAACCGGTTTAACCGCAAGAACTTTCGGAACTATATTATATGTGTCATCTGACGTTGGCAATGAGGCGGTGACTTTTTCCGATGTAGCCAGCAGTAATTTACATTATGAATTAGGGTTTAGTAATGTTGCTGCGGCAGCATCCGGGGTGAACAGGTTTAATACGGTGGCCGGGTTAGACACATTAATTCAAGCTTCGACAATACCTGATCTTGATTCTGTAGTTAAGAATGCTTCAAACGGTGTAAGTATTAATATATTCAGTGCTGACCCTACAGATTTGATGGTCGTTGCAAAAAACCAGGCCACAGTCGTTACCAACCTGCAATCCAGAGAAAATGGTACAAATGGAGTTCTTGATCTTATAGTTCCGGTGACTGTAACATCAACATCACCAGCGAGTTCCATGGTTATTGGCACTTCTACTTTAGTACTGGATGATGATCAGGTTGCAGCAGGTAATGGTTTAACTTTAACTTATGGTGGTATTGACGAAAGTGGGGATATCACAGTTGCTCCTGCTACGTTTGGATCTTCACTTCCAGCTAGCGCTTTTAGTGCAGGGATTGCTAACGGTGATACATTATTAATAAATGATGGTGGTGGTGCAACAACATTTACATATTTAGCTGTAGGAACTCCAGATACATCAGCGGGTAGCGGTCAGTTTAACTCCCTTACAACATTAGCTGAAGCTATAAATAATTCGACAGATTTTGTCGGTAAAATTGCCAATAATAGGATGTATGTTTCACCAGTAAACGCAGCGCTTGAAATTACTTATACCCAAGGCGGTGGTAATACAGCAGATTTTGTAACTGATATGGGGCTAACAAATGTTGCTGCTGCAGCAGGCAGATTCTCAACATTGAGTGGTCTTGCTATATTAATTAATGCAGACGCTGACTACACAGCAACTGCAACTGGAACATCAAGTGGAGCTCTTACAATAACAGCAGATACAGGCACATTGGAATTCGGAGATTCGGCTAATGACTTAATGGCGGAGCTTGGTCTTGCTGATAATTCTGATGTTGGTGACGGGTTTTTCACCGAGCTGAAAGTGGAGGATTCTGGCGGCACCCAGCTTGTCGCAGCCACGGCTTCAAGTGCCTCAATCGCAGCATCATATGATCCGACTAACGTTGATAAAAACATGTCGGGTGGTAAGGTTGGAGTACATTTCCCACGTAATATAACCATTTTTGACTCGCTGGGAACAGGGCATGACTTCAGAATGTCTTTTCTTAAAACCGGCTCGAACGAGTGGTCAGTCGAATTTTATGCGCTAACACCGAGTGAAGTAAGCGGTGTAGGAACAGATGGGCTTGTTAAGAATGGTACAATTGTGTTCAACGGCGACGGAACATTAAGATCCGTTTCATCAGCCTTATCAGCTGCAATAGATATTGATTGGACCACTGGCGCTACTAAAAACTCCATAACATTTGATCTAGGTACGGCAGGCGCATCCTCGGGCACTACAGGAGCGGTTCTTGGACTAACCGATGGTTTAAGGCAGTTTGACTCCGCATATAATGTTGAATTTGTAGAGCAAAACGGTGTTGCCGCAGGGCAATTTAGCGGTATTGAAGTGGCCGAAGACGGCACAGTTAATGCAAAATTTAGTAATGGCGAGGTCAAAGCTATTTACAGACTTCCGATTTTGACTGTAGCCAACCAAAATGCATTGCAAGCCAAGAGCGGAAACGTCTATTTAACAACACAATTATCCGGTGAGATTAACCTAAAAAAGGCCGGAGCAGGTGGAGCAGGGACTATTGTACCAAAATCCCTGGAAGGATCGACCGCGGATATCGCCAATGAGCTGGTCAATACTATCGCTATCCAGGCAAACTATAATGCAAATGCAGCCGCCGTTTCCATAGTGAAAGCCATGACGGAAGAGCTGAATAGAAGAGTCTAATAATTATCAATTCAACAGCACAAATAACGCCGTCATCCCTGTGGTAATATTCCGTCATCCTGCGGCTCGACCGCAGGATCCAAGGAAAATAATTATTATCTCACCTTACGCACTGTTGAAAATTATTGTATTCGGTGAGGTGCACTCGTCCCCCTCCAGCGGGAGGGGGGGGCAGCAATCGCTGTA
>JAJRPW010000175.1 GCA_024280585.1 Alphaproteobacteria bacterium | reverse complement strand
GGCAAGAAGAAAGGATATACACCTCTAAAAGAGGGCGGTGGAGATAACTTAGGCGAACTAAATCCAGATGGTGGCGGAGGCAATCCAACAGGAGGCTCTCTCAGCGTATAACCCCCCCAACCCGCCTTGTGGCGGGTTTTTTTATGGGTAAACCGGAACCAACCGCAGACCTTCCATTTCATCCAGGCCAAACATTATATTCATATTCTGTACGGCTTGCCCCGACGAGCCTTTGGTCAGATTATCAATAACGGAGACAATCACAGCCTGATTTTCAGACCGACCTTGCGCCACAAAAATAAGGCAGTTATTAGTGGCGAACACATCCCTGGTCGAAGGCGCAGCATCCATAATATGCACAAACGGCTCGTTCTCATAAGTTTTCTGCAACTGCGCTTGTAAATCAGAAACCTGCACACCGTCGGCCAAATTCACATAAATCGTGGATAATATCCCACGGCTGGCTGGAATTAGCTGCGGCGTGAACGTAACCTTAACATCGTCGCCTGCGGCAATTGACAGGCTCTGCTCAATCTCAGGCATATGCCGATGCTGACAAATGCTGTAAGCCTTGATCCCCTCATTAACTTCAGAAAATAAAGACTCTTGTTTAATCGCCCGTCCCGCACCGGTCGCGCCCGTTTTTGCATCGATAATTATCGAATCATTTGCAATTAAACCATGCGCAAGCAGCGGATATAACGGCAAAACCGCGCCCGTTGGATAACAACCAGGGCACGCCACTAAATTCGCAGCTTTTATCTCATCGCGGAATAACTCACTCAAACCATATGCCGCATCTTTTTGCAAATCCTGCGCCTGGTGCTCACCATACCACTGCTCATATATCGCCGTATCCTTAATCCGAAAATCAGCCGAAAGATCAATGATTTTAAGGTGATCGGGCAGTGTTTTAATGATTTTCTGCGAAGTTGCATGCGGCAAGCAGCAAAAAACCAAATTCACATCGCCAAAATCCGCCTCATCCAGCTTTATTAAATCCGGTAAATCAAATATTTTCAAATGCGGATATATATTGCCAATAGGTTGCCCGGCCTGCTGATTGGCAATCAGGTTCTTTATTTTAGCATCCTTATGGCCAAGTAAAATCCGAATCAACTCAACACCGGTATAACCGCTGGCACCTATAATCGTAATATTTATCATGTCATGTTCCTTTTAAACGAGGCGTAAATATAACATAATTACCGGCAATTACAAGGAATGTCTACTCGTCTTTCTTCTCTAGAAAATTCGGCGCAAGTGTTTCCCCGCTCTGTTTCTTGCTTTTTATTTCTGTAATAGTTTTGCGCAAAGCGATATAACGTTCAGGCGTTGATGGGTGGGTTGTTCCTTCATAAATAGAAGCGATATTAGAAACTGACATGCGCCGCCAAAAATCCTGGGCATTATCAATGCTATAACCAGAAAGCGACGTAACATACAGACCTACATAATCTGCTTCTTTCTCAAAAGTTTTAGAATAGGATAGTTGCCCCATATTTATACCTAAATTACCAAATGTAGAGCCAGTATTAACCCCTTGCGTTGCCGCAATTCCATCCAAAACCATGCCGACAATACTGCCCAGCACAATATTCCTCGTCGTTGAAGATATGTGTCCCATTATATTATGGGCGTATTCATGACCCAGAACAATCGCCAGCTCCTCATCAGTTTTGGCAAAATTCATCATAGGCGGCGTGATATAAATCTTTTTACCATCAGCATAGGCATTGCGCTCCGTGCCTTTGGTAAGCACAAAATCATATAAACACGCTTGCGAAGTTTTCTCAAAATTCTGGCATAATTTTGTTCCGCCACGCATTATTTCTGTAGAAACTTTTAGCAAACGTTGTTTATGCTCAAGGCGTTTTGCCTGCTTCTTGGCCTTTTTGTCGATCTTTGTCTGTGTAGCAAATTCATGCTGGCGCTTTCTCTCTGCTTCTAATTCGACTTTGTCAATATCGGGAAACTGCGTTTTCGCCGTCGCACAAGCGCATAAACTGAAGAGCAAAAAGATGATTAGGAGCTTTTTCATAAACATAGAGCCTTGTCCTCGCACCAAGCGGGCATAAACTTCGGTGGAGATAAATTTTATGAGACTGACGAATAACGCAATTCACAAATAAAGGGGAAATGCTATAAGTGCAAGAAAATTTTGCCAGCCAGGCCTCTGCTTCAGATTGAGCTATGACAACATTTACGAAGCTATAAAAGTTATCCACAATTTTCTGTTTATATATATATACCAGATGTTGACATGCATCGGGTGCCGGGCTACCATATGTACATAAGGCTTCTGGTTATCATCCTGCTTT
Source organism: Alphaproteobacteria bacterium (assembly GCA_024280585.1). GTDB lineage: Bacteria > Pseudomonadota > Alphaproteobacteria > Rickettsiales > UBA6187 > JAJRPW01. The sequence continues at coordinate 359 of JAJRPW010000175.1, read as the reverse complement.
GCACTCCTTATGTATCTCCCTTGCGTTCAAAGTTCTAACCAGAAGCCTTCCCTTTACAGCGCTTACTCCCCTACAAAAAGATATTTTATGGATTATTTGGCGGAATGGGTAGCCCCTTCTGCAAGAGCTGTGAAAAACACCTTAGCACGTCTCTGCAAATAAGTGCTGCTATTAGGACAAAAAGTGAAAATATGATTTGCTTGCGAGCGCACTTTTTTCGTCGGAGATTTTTCCAGGCTGGCATTCTGTTTGATAGATTTATGATACACCTCGATTTTCCGGCATTGTTAATTTAGTATAGTTAACTCCCCATTCCACTTTGCCATAAGTAGTTTGAATGAATATTCGAGCATTTTTTC
>JAJRPW010000174.1 GCA_024280585.1 Alphaproteobacteria bacterium | reverse complement strand
CATGCGCTGACTATTTATGAAAAGTTGGAAAAACCTCTTGTGAATGTGCTTGCTGATATGGAAAATAAGGGTATAAAAGCATCTCTTTTGAGATTGAAAGAGTTGTCCGCTGGTTTTGCCAAGGAAATATCCTACATTCAGTCGGAGATATATTTAATTGCCGGCGTGGAATTTAATATTGGTTCGCCAAAGCAATTGGGTGAAATTTTATTCGACAGGCTAGGTCTAAAAGGTGGTAAAAAATCTAAAAAAACGGGGGCTTACTCAACAGATGTTAAGGTTTTGGATGAACTAGTGTCAAATAATATAGAAATTGCACAAAAAGTTCTGAATTGGCGACATTTATCGAAGTTAAAAAGCACTTATACCGATGCACTGCCCAAGCAAATCGAGTCTGATGGGCGGATTCATACGCATTTTGCGATGGCCTCGACGACAACGGGGCGGCTTAGTTCTGTTAATCCGAATCTGCAAAATATTCCAGTTCGTAGTGAGGAAGGCAACAAAATCCGTGAAGCTTTTATAGTTGAGCGGGGTAATAGGCTTGTATCTGCGGACTATTCGCAAATTGAACTTCGGCTACTGGCTCATATTGCTGGCATTGATGTGTTAAAAAATGCCTTTAAAAGTGAACAGGATATACATTCTGCGACGGCCGCACAAATATTTGGCGTTGATATTGAGCAGGTGGATTCGGGATTACGTAGAAAAGCAAAAATGATAAATTTTGGTATAATTTATGGTATTAGCGCCTTTGGCTTGGCGCAGCGCTTGGGAATTGGGCGCGGTGAGGCTGCGGAGTATATTGAGCAGTATTTTGAGCAGTATCCGGGGATAAAAAAATATATGAAAAGTACTGTAGAGTTTGCGCGGGAACATGGTTATGTTCAGACAATATGGGGGAGGAAATGTCATGTGCGCGGGATTAATGATAAAAATGGAGCGGTTAGAAATTTCTCGGAAAGAGCGGCTATTAATGCGCGATTGCAAGGAACTGCGGCGGATATTATAAAAAAAGCCATGATTTTGTTACCCGACAATCTGGAGGAACTGGGCGCAAAAATGTTATTGCAGGTACATGATGAGCTATTGTTTGAAATGCCGGAGAAAAATGCTGAAAAAGCTGCAAAAATTATAAAGAATATAATGGAAAATGTGGCAGATTTATCGATTCCATTAACTGTTGAAGTTGGAGTCGGAAGTAATTGGCGGGAAATTCATTAATCCAATATGTTAGGAATCCTCGTTATCCTTTTCTTTTATATCAACAAAATTGGTGGGGGCTGGGTCTACTATTTCAAACTGACCGTCATGAATTTTCATAATAGCAAGTCCGCGCTCCGTGAGTCCATCTTTTTTTAGTCGAAAAATTCCATCAACGCCCATAAATCCGCGCGGGTTACTCAGCGCATTCTTGCTAAAATCTTTACCTCTTGAAAGCCGTGCTAGAGCAGCAGAAAGCGCGATTCCATCGTATGCTAAAGACGTTAATTTGTTTGGTTTGCGCGCATAAATTGATTGAAATTTATGCTCGAAATTAGCGCGTCTTTTGTGTGGCGGGCCTGCAAACCAAGCGCCATCCAGCAGTGAATTTCGTAATATTTTTGGAGTATACCACTGGCTGCTACCCAAAAGCTGTATAGATTCGTTACTAAATTTATACTTTTTTAGTAGGGCGGTTATTTGATCCAAGGCCTTTCCATCCTCAGGAACAAGTAAAGCGCGCGGAAATTTAATAGGATTAAAGTTAAAGCTTTGTAATTCCTCATCAAAATCTTTGGGAGGCTTCGTATTCATGGCAGAATTAAAGGCAGAAAAGACATGTTTACGTAACTTTATAGGGTTGCCTTTTTTGTCTTTTCGATATATTTCAGTTTTCAAAACGGAAGCCATATCATTTTCCAAGACGGTTTCTCTAAGCTCTTTCGCGGCGGTTGCACCATAGGTATTATTGGGCAAAACTGTGGTAAAATCCTCGATTCCCTGGGTCATTGCAAACTCAACAATGCGCCTTATTTGCTGTTCAGGCAAAAATCCGATAGCAAAAACACCGCTTCCCATTAAAGATTTATCGTTTGAAAATGATACCACATTTATATTATTCTCCTGCGTAATTGTTGATATAGCTTTTGCGGATTGGCTAAAAATTGGCCCTAAAATAAGCCTAACTTCGGTGAGTACAGCTTTCTTCGCAGCCTCAATTGCACCAAATGCCGTGCCTTTTGTGTCAATCGGGACCAAAATCAAATTAGGCTCGTCTATACTAAAAAGTGCCAGTTGCGCTGCATCCAGCATATCTTTACCTAGTTTAGAAAATTTTCCTGAAAGAGGTAGTAAAATAGCTATTTTCGTTGGTGGAAAGCTAGCTGTAAACATACTGCTTTTATTTTCAAGGGTTTTAGGAGGTCGATAGCGTCGGATGATCTTTCTCTTTTCAACAAAATCATAATGAGAATATGGCCTGCGCCGGATGTCTTCGCTTGCATTAGTGGATATAATTGGTGTATTATTCTCGCTATAATAATCATTTGCCGAATTGTCTTGCGAAGAACAGGCTGGCAGGAAAAGGCAAAACAGAATAATTATCAGTATTTTATGCACAAAAATTACTCCATATGACAAATACAAAAAGCTCAAAACATGATAGCGAAATTTTATCGCGAAGTAAATGTCCAGTTGCAATTTATATTGTGGCGACTCCGATTGGTAACTTATCTGATATAAGTTTGCGAGCTTTGGAGGTTCTAAAAAACGTTGATATCATTGCTTGTGAGGATACTAGGGTAACAGAGAAGCTGCTTTCGCGCTATGAAATTAGCAAAAAAATGATTTGTTATAATGATTTTAGTACAAAAAATAATCGGCAGGGGATTTTTAAGTTGCTGGATCAAGGCAAGTCGGTAGCACTTGTCTCCGATGCCGGTACGCCTTTAATTTCGGATCCAGGCTATAAATTAATAAAAGAAGCGCATGAAAATAATTATAAAATTGTCAGTATTCCCGGTGCATCCTCGGTGGTTACAGCGCTTACATTATCGGGCTTGCAAACTAATCGTTTCTTGTTCGAAGGCTTTTTGCCGCCTAAAAAAGAGTCTCGTAAAAACGCTCTGAAGGAGATAAAAGATATTAATGCAACATTAATATT
>JAJRPW010000173.1 GCA_024280585.1 Alphaproteobacteria bacterium | reverse complement strand
ATCAAATAATCATCTGATAAGGATTTTCTGCTCAGTTTTTTTTCCTTATATGCACCCTCATTGTCACGAATTATAGCCCTTGCTCCATTGCCTAAAATCTCGACGATTTTTTTCAATCGGTCGAATGTCGGAATATTCACCAAATATTCAATAATTATTGGCTCTATCCCTTTGTTTTTCAACAGTTCCAGAGTTTGTTTGGATTTTGTGCATCCAGGATTATGATAAATTACAACTTCCATATTTGTACCATTAAAGTTTTACAAAGTTCAATATCCAGCCCAAAATAATTTACTTGAGGTAGAGTCACAAGCGACAAAAATAACGCTATTTTCCATAATTTGGTGATTTCTTAATAAATTCAATTTACTCAGCTTTTACGCGTCCAAATTACTAACTTTAAGCGCATTTGCCAGGATAAAATCACGGCGTGGCTCGACAATATTGCCCATTAAAGTTGAGAAAGTTTCCTCAGCTTCGTCAACATCACCAATTTTTATCTGCAACAAAGTTCTGTTATCAGGGTCAAGGGTCGTATCCCAAAGCTGATCAGGATTCATCTCGCCCAATCCTTTAAAGCGCTGTATGGATATGCCTTTGCGCCCCAATTCTATTACTGCATTAAACAGAGCCGAGGGTGTGTTTACCGCCGCTGTCGCCCCCTTTGTTTCGAAAGTGGAGTGCCCTGTGAACACGTCTTTAATTCCGCTGATTAACTCATTTATTATAGGTATTTCAGAGCTATTTAGAGAGGAGGCATCCAATATCATTTTTTCTGTAACGCCACGAACTTCGCGTGAAAGTAACAACTGCCCGCCACTGTCTAGTCCGCCAATCCAGTTATTTACGACTAATTCATCGCTTAATTCATTTAATTTATTAGCTATTTTTGCGGCGCTTTCAATATCCCCCAAAGAATCCACCGATAAAGCTCCAGCCAAGGCCGCCGCCTGAATCAGTTTTTCTGGCAAGCGCCTGGATAAAGTTTGGATTGTATCCATTAACTCGGCAGTTTTTTCGATGATATCCCGCAAATCATTGCCGGCTCTTTGCGCTCCGCCCGCTACTTTTAAAACAGCGCCATCCAGCGCGGAATCTATCAAATAATTCTGCAAAGATTTTTCGTCTTTTAAATAAACGATTTTATTGCCGCGTCGCACTCGATAAAGTGGCGGTTGCGCCACATATAAATAGCCTTTTTCTATCAGTTCAGGCATTTGGCGGTAGAAAAATGTTAAAATTAAAGTCCTAATGTGCGCGCCGTCAACGTCCGCATCCGTCATAATAACGATTTTATGATAACGGGTTTTTTCGATGTTAAAATCGTCCTTGCCGATTCCTGTGCCTAAAGCTTTGATCAGCGTGCCTATTTCTTGTGAGGAGAGCATTTTGTCGAATCGCGCCCTTTCGACATTAAGGATTTTACCACGCAATGGCAGTATTGCTTGTGTCTTGCGGTCACGCCCCTGTTTCGCGGAGCCGCCCGCTGAGTCCCCCTCAACTATGAAGATTTCGCTGAATTCAGGATTTTTTTCCTGACAATCGGCTAATTTTCCTGGCAATCCGGCGATGTCCAGTGAGCTTTTTCTGCGTGTTAAATCCCTGGCTTTTCTGGCGGCTTCTCTTGCAAAGGCGGCTTCAACAACCTTGCCCATGATTAATTTTGCCTCAGAAGGGTGCTCTTCAAACCATTTGGCAAGGCATTCGCCGACAATTCCTTCAACAATAGGCCGTACTTCCGAGCTAACCAATTTATCTTTTGTTTGTGATGAAAATTTTGGATCCGGGACTTTTACTGATAAAACGCAAGAAAGCCCTTCGCGCATGTCATCCCCGGTTAAATTCACCTTTTCTTTCTTTGTTATTCCGGTGCTATTTGCGTAATTATTAACAGCGCGGGTTAAGGCTCCTCGAAAGCCTGCAAGATGGGTTCCGCCGTCTCTTTGGCGAATATTGTTAGTAAAACACATCATATTTTCGTGATACGAGTCATTCCACTGGAATGCAACTTCAACACCAAGCCCGTCGTCGGACTCGCCTTGCAGGCTGATTGTTTGGTGGATCGCAACTTTGGATTTATCCATATATTTTACGAAGGCTTCAATTCCGCCGTCATATTTAAATTCCGATTCGGTTGGTTCGTCACCCCTTAAATCCTTTAAAACAATGTAAACACCGGAGTTAAGGAAGGCCAGCTCGCGGATTCTATGTTCCAATGTTGTGAAATTAAATTCGGTTATGGCAAAAATATCCGCAGAAGGATGGAAGGTGACCATTGTGCCTTTACGGCCGCCAGCTTCGCCAACGATTTTCAACGGAGCAACGGCATCGCTATTTTCAAAGCGGATATAATTTTCTTTGCCGTCACGCCAGATTGTTAAATCGAGCCAGTCGGAAAGTGCGTTAACGACTGATACACCCACGCCATGTAAGCCACCGGAGATTTTATAGGAATTAGAGTCGAATTTACCGCCCGCATGCAGTTGCGTCATGATTACTTCCGCGGCAGAAACACCTTCTTCTGCGTGGATATCGACCGGAACGCCACGTCCGTTATCCGAGACAGAAACGGAGCCGTCAACATTGATGACAACTTCTATTTTGTCGCAATGTCCGGCCAAAGCTTCATCAATAGCATTATCAAGCACTTCATAGACCATGTGGTGCAGGCCGGAACCGTCGTCTGTATCGCCGATATACATGCCTGGGCGTTTTCTAACTGCCTCTAATCCTTTTAAAACCTTGATGGAATCAGCACTGTAACTTTCTGTAGCCTGGGAGTTTTCTGTCATGTTGTTCGCGCACTCATTTTAGTTGAAATTATAGCCTGCGAATAATAGAAAGAAAATACTATTAAAGCAAGGGATATAAAGATATAATGTGGGTCAAAAAAGATTAGGTTTGGAAAGGAAAAAATATGCCTAGATATAAATGTCTGATTGAATTTGATGGGACTGGATTTTCCGGTTGGCAAAGGCAGGAAAATGCGCCGTCAATACAACAAATTATAGAAGAGGCGATCGAAAAATTTTCCGGAGAAAAAGCGGTGACTTTTACCTCTGGGCGGACGGATTCAGGAGTGCATGCATATGGCATGGTGATTCATTTCGATTTGGAACAAAAATGGGATGAATTCAAAGTGATGGGCGCGCTGAATTATCATACCAGGCCACATAAAATTGCGATTTTAGAAGTTAATCTAGTGGGTGAGGAGTTTCATGCAAGGTTCTGTGCTAAAAAGAGATATTACGTTTATAAGATTGTAAATCGTCGGGCGGATTTAGCGCTTGATGCCGGGCGGGCATGGCATGTGCCGGTTAAATTGGATGAGAAAAAAATGCAGGAAGCGGCGCAATATATGATTGGAAAGTTTGATTTTACCAGTTTTCGTGATGCGCAATGTCAGGCAAAATCGCCGATAAAAACTCTGGATGAAGTTCGTGTCGAGCGCGATGGGGATATGATTTTTGTACATGTTAGCGCGCAATCATTTATGCATCATATGGTACGAAATATTGTCGGTACGTTGAAAATTGTTGGTGCTGGCAAATGGCAGCCGGAGCGCGTTAAGGAGATTATCGCCGCAAAAGACAGAACAAAAGCCGGGCCAACGGCTCCAGCTCATGGTCTTTATTTCGTTAGGGTTGATTATTGACCGCGGTTTCTTGCCTCGCGTATTCTTGCTCTGTTCGCTGCGATTGCATCTTCTCTGGAGGAAGATTTTACTTCTTTATCAGCTTTTAGAGCTGATCTTGGTGGTAGTGGTGGCTTGCGAGTTGGAGGTCCATTTTTATCCACGGCTTTCACCCATGATACTGATTTTTCTACAAGCGTTTCGTTTGTCGGTGCGGGTTTTGAATATGCATCTATATCTATAGATGTTTCTGGTGCTTCTATTATCTTTGCAGTAACCTTTATTGGATCTACTGCTGTTGATACTTCGTCATCCCACCCTAACACTTCTTCTTCATGGGCTTTACTAAATCTACTTGCTAATGCTGCGGCTATCACAGACTTATTGTCTATTTTAGACGTACCTACACTTTTACGAACATTGTATGGTTCGTTGTTTTCTGCTGCACCGACGCTATTTACCTCTACTTCTGCCCATTGTTTTGCTACAGGCGTTTTCCTTTGTGGTCTATCTGGGGCTACTGGAGTTTTTACCTCTTCTGAGTCAGAAGAATGAGCTGATGATCTTGGGCTTTGTTCAAGTTCAGGTGTTTTGGAGCGAGCAGAGCTGCTTTTGCTGCCAGATAAGCTTCCCAGGTAATCGCTGGCATATCCAGCATCTGCTGCAGCACTGGCTAGGGGAGCAGGAATTGCTGCATTAGCCCTGGAAATAACATCTGCTGCTGCTTGCGGCAATGCAGTAAATTCTTCCTCTTCTATGCGCGTCGCAGGGAGCGATGGGTTATGCCCGGCATTAATTTTTTCAAAAACCTTTTTTGCAGCATCAAAGCGTCCTTGTAGTCTAACATTCTTTTGTATATTTTCGCCAACCAAAGCGATGTTTGCAGCGATTTTTTTTGCAACTTTCTCGTTACCTTCTTCATTTTTAGGATAAATTGTAATTAATTCAATTTGGGCTTCTATTAGTTCTACGCGTGGAGCTAAACTCGTGGTTATTTCAAGGTTGCTTTGCTGGGGATTTTCTTTTAAAGACCGCTTTAGTACAGCTATTTTTTCTGTAATAGCTGTATATTGCTTAAGCTTTTCTTTGGTTTCTTTTAAATTACCCATTTTCGTCTCCAACATAAATTTTACTTAATTTTCTGATGGTTACAGTATAACACACTTTTGCAACAAATTTATTACAAATTTACATTTATTTTTGTGGGTGCGCCATTTATTGGGTGGATAGCTTCTTGCTTGAGAGTTGTTTTTGCTTGATGCCAGATGCTTTTTCGGAGTTAAATTGCTCCAGTATTTCTTCGTAACGTTTCAGTGCCTTTTTGCTAAAGTTGCCTTCATTACTGTAGTTTTTTACTATAACCATTGATCTCTCCTATTAGTTTCCTCTCTCATTGATATATTATGACTGATTTTCATTACATAAATGTTACAAAATCGTGGTATTTCAGTGGTTTTGATAAATAATTTGCACCAATTTGAAACATTTGCTATAAAAACACAGAATTAAAGATTTTTTAGGAGAAAAATGGCTATTTTAGACCTAGTTATCGCACCGGATCCGCGATTGGCGACTTGTTCTGAGTCTGTTGATAAAGTTGATGATGACTTGCGGAAATTTATGGATGATATGCAGGAAACCATGCATGCTGAAAACGGGATAGGCCTTGCTGCCATTCAGGTTGGGGTGGCTAAACGCATTTTAGTGATGGATTTGACTGATTCCGCCGGGCGTTATGGCGATGATGGTAAGGATTCGTGCGGGGTGGATATTTCCAAGCCGTTTTTTCTGATAAATCCTGAGATTACAGAGGCTTCCCAGGAGACAAACACCT
>JAJRPW010000172.1 GCA_024280585.1 Alphaproteobacteria bacterium | reverse complement strand
TGTTGGTCTGGGCCAGGCTAAAACAAATTGCCCACAAAACAGGACAAACAATCTATCAAATCAAAAACGGTTTATTGGATGATTACCTAATTCAACAACTAAAAAATCCTACTTGGAAAATGATGAATGCGTAAGTCCTAAGAGTTATCAGTGTTTTCTTTACCGCCCCTTCTAAATCTTTTAAACATATCAATTTCCTATCATTTTTCTATTAATTTCAGCGCTTATTGTAACATAAACAACCCCTTTGGTCAATAGCTGTTTTAAGAACCTGTTCAAAATCTTTTTATAGTTGTTTAAGGTAAATGCCAGCACAGCCATTTGCAAACTTGTATGTATTTTACGCTCGCGGCTTTTTCACAGCTCTGTTAATAGAGACGCCTTTCAGCACATTGCCGATATGCTTATTCATACGGCGCTCAGCGAATTGTTCAGAACTTTTTTCCAGATTTTTGCGAGTTTTATTGATTAAATCCCGATCTGCATCAGTAATGGACTCGCTCAAAGTTTTTATATGCGCGGCAAATTCGCTCACTTCATCGGCGGATAATAATTCAGAATCTTCCTCTAACGCAGCATTTATTGTTGATATAAGCCCCTCAGATTCAACTATCGCCTCGGTTAAAAGTCGCTGTTGCATATCATCTTTGCCGTGCTGCATTGATGCGTACAGCATGGACTTGATCTCTTCATCAGTCAGGCCATAACTTGGTTTTACCTCTATTTCCTGTATAGTTTGGGTGGTTTCTTCTTGCGCTGATACTGTTAATAAGCCGTCAGCGTCAACAGAAAATTGAACTTTTATTCTAGCCACTCCCGCTTTCATCGGCGGGATATTTTTTAACTCAAATTGTGCCAGCGAACGATTTTGACTAACCATTTCCCGCTCGCCCTGGACAATATGGATTTGCAGGCCGGTTTGGCCGTCTTTATAAGTTGTGAATTCCTGGGCTTTTGCTACAGGGATCGCTGTGTTTCTATGAATGATTTTTTCGACTATTCCGCCCATTGTCTCCAGCCCCAGCGAGAGCGGCAATACGTCCAGCAATAAATTATCAGAACCTTTAGTCAATCCTTCAGCTTGCAGCGCCGCGCCGCACGCCACAACCTCGTCCGGGTTAATATCATCCAGCGGATCTTTGCCAAATAACTCCTGGAGCTTCGCTTTTACGAGTGGTAGCCTGGTCGAGCCACCGACTAATACCACGCCTTCGAGGTCGTTTATGGCTAGCTGGGCATCATCCAAAGCCTGCACACATAAATCCACTGTTGCATCAATATACGGCTCAATTACCCGCTCCAGCTCTTGTTTAGTGATTTCATACTGATAATCTTTGTCGTTGATATTTATTGTCGCTATTGCCAAGTCATTCTTGGTTAGCTGCTCTTTTAAATTTCTGGCTATGCTTAATATTTCATTCGTCTCGGTCTGACTTGGTTTAAATCCTTTGCCAGTTTGGTTTTTATACTTCCATAGGATTATTTCAGCAAGTTCCCGGTCGAAATCATCGCCGCCTATTATCGTGCTGCCGCCAGTTGCCAGAACCTGGAAGATGCCTTTTTGCATACGTAATATTGATATGTCAAAAGTGCCGCCGCCCAAGTCATAAATCGCGTAAATACCTTCCGCAGATTTATCCAGCCCATAAGCAAGAGCCGCTGCCGTTGGTTCATTTACTAACCGCAAGACTTCCAATCCAGCAAGTTTTGCCGCGTCTTTTGTCGCGCTTCTGGCTGCGTCATCAAAATATGCCGGGACGGTTATCACCGCCTTTGAAACCTCTTTTCCCAATGCATTTTCAGCAGTTTTTTTCAAAGCGATCAGAATTTCAGCGGATATTTCCACTGGGCTTATATGTTTTCCGTCAATATCCAGCCTAACCATGCCGACATTTTCAACGATGTTATACTGCATTGCGCCGGAAAGTTTTTTGATATCTTCACCCCCACGCCCCATAAGGCGTTTGACCGATTTAACTATATGTCCTTTTGTTGCTGCAAAACCGGTTAATACCTCACCTTCAAGATATGACACTATGGATGGCAAAAATCTATGGCCGTTTCTATCGGAGATTATCTGTGGTTTTCCACCTTCAATTATCGCAACCAAAGAGTTGGTTGTACCCAGATCTATGCCGACCGCGATATCTTCATTTTCATGCGGAGTCGGGGCTTGTCCTGGTTCATGTATTTGTAATAAGGTCATAACGCAACAAAAACTCTAGTGTTTCAGGTTTGAAGTTACCGCAGGAAATCGAGGCGCAGTGTATTAAACATACATAAGACGAAGATTAACGCCCGGTAGCTTCAAAGATGAAATACCATATTATATTTGATCTAAAATAGCATCAATATTGGATGCAACTGCAAAAGAATTATCCATCTTGAAAAATAACTTTGGCGAAAACCTTAAATTAACCTGTCTTGTTAACTCATATCGCAATTGCGGCGCTATCTCGTTTAATGTTTCCAAAAACCCTTCAGGAGCCTGGCCACCAAGAGGAGAAACATAGACGGTAGCATTTTTCAAATCAGGGCTAATACGAATTTCAGACACTGTTATTGAAATACCCGATAAGGCTGGCTCATAAAACGATCCCTGACGAAATATGCCCGAAAGAGAATGTCGCAATTCTTCCGATACTTTTAACTGACGTTGCGTTGGAGCTTTATGTTTCATATTTTCTTTTTTTAAAGAGGTTTTGCATAGGTTTTATAGAGTTCTTTGTTCTTCGATAAGCTCAAATGCTTCGATTATATCACCAGTTTTAATACCTTCATAATTTTCAAAAGCCATGCCACATTCAAAGTTTGTGCCGGCCTCTTTAACGTCATCTTTAAATCGTTTAAGAGTTTTCAGCGTGCCTTCATGAATAACCACATTATCACGTAGCAAACGAACACCCGCCCCTCTTTTTATAACGCCTTCTGTTACATAACAACCAGCGACTTTTCCTGATTTACTCATATTAAATATTTCGCGAATCTCAGCAACACCAAGATATTTCTCGCGAATTTCAGGTTTCAATAATCCGCTCATAAGCGATTTTATATCGTCGATCAGGTCGTAAATTATTGAATAATAACGTATATCAGTGCCATCTTTTACCGATAATTCTTTCGCCGATTTATCTGCCCGGACATTAAACCCGACAACTATAGCGCCCACAGCACTGGCAAGAGCGACATCCGACGTGCTAATTCCACCAACTGCTGAATGCAGGACTTTCACTGACACTTCATCAGTGTTTAATTTGCTTAAACTGCCGATAATAGCTTCAATGGATCCTTGTACGTC
>JAJRPW010000171.1 GCA_024280585.1 Alphaproteobacteria bacterium | reverse complement strand
CACGCATCCGCCCCGGAACCGAAGTTGACGAGGGAGCCCGAATTGGTAATTTTGTTGAAATCAAAAAATCATATATCGGAAAATCCGCTAAAATTGGCCACTTAGCTTATATTGGCGATGCTGAAATCGGCGCGGAAAGCAATATAGGAGCCGGCACTGTCACCTGTAATTATGATGGTTTTAATAAATATAAAACTAAAATCGGGCGATCCGTTTTTGTGGGCTCTAACTCAGCATTAGTGGCTCCAATTGAAATTGGAGATGGAGCCTTTGTCGGCGCAGGCAGTACAATAACAAAAAATATTGAAGCTGATTCCTTAGCCGTTGCCAGAAATAAACAGCTAAATAAAAGCAACTGGGCGAAGTCCCATAAGAAAAAACAGGGCGACACCAATTAGCTACCTTGAGGAAAGATCGAGCTTATTACCAATATCCATAACGACCACAGTCGATGTTTTAGGAATCCGCGGGATTTTATTCTCAAAATCAATTTTCTCTCCAGCTTCCATCATAGTCCCGCCTGATTCAAGCATTATCAGCTTCACATCGTCACCATTTTCATCCAGCACTTTAAGCCTTAGATCGGGCAAATATCTTTCACTATCGGACTCATTCACAATTTTTCCGGTAACAAGCAAATCGTTATATTTACCCTCCTCAACTGTCTTCACCTCAACATCGTAAAGGGCAATTTGCGTTGCATCATGAATACCAAACAAGCCAAATAAACCAGACATAGTCGGCAAAACAGAATTGGCACTAATAATTAGTAAGGCAAATAAAAACACCACGCCCGATGCGAGCGCTGACAATTTAAGATGCAAAGGAACAGCGCCGGCAACAGGCGCGGGAACGTTACCACCTTCGGGAATCGCCTCCGTTTCCTTCGGTTCTTCTTGTATACCCGCGGCTTCCGCAGCTTTTGCCACCTCAGGGTCAGGATCCTGGAACCATTTATGTGCGCATTTTGCACATTTGACTTTACGCCCCTTAGGCCCGATCGCCTCGGATTTCACAACGAATTTTGCTGAACATTCTGGACAAGTTAAGATCATAAAAAATATTTTTAAAGGTTACATCTCCATGCTAATCCTTCAATTTTTAAATGCAATATTTTTTTAATTTATTAGCTCCTACTGGCCAAATAATCTCCCAAACCAGCCAGATTCTTCTTCAATTTTTTCTACAGCCTCCTCTTCAGGCTCAATATTTTTTCCGACTTCTTTAATATTCAAACCTTTATCAACCAAACTATCCCCATTCTGATCGACATTAGTCGGCATCTTTTTTGGTTTTGCCAACTTCCTTAAAGAACCACCCCAGCTAGAAAAATTATACCACTTTCCCTTCGCCCCTTCATCAACGGAGTCATATTTTTTACCCTCAATCAGCTTATAACTATAACCATACCATTTACTTCCCGGATAATTATAGCCCAAAACTGCCGCATACTTCTTCGCTTCTGACCTAACTCCCATAGCCATATAAACTTCAACTAACCTATGCAACGCTTCTGGTACATGGCTTGTTGTCTGGTAGTTTTCAATCACCTCCTGAAAACGGTTTATTGCTGCGGCATAACTACCTTGTTTCAAGTAAAAACGCCCTACATTAACCTCTTTTCCCGACAAATGATCGTTAACTAAATCGAGTTTGATTTTTGCGTCTTGCGCGTAGGAACTACTTGGAAAGCGCGCTATAACCTCATTTAACGCCGATTTTGCATACTCTGAATAACTTTGATCACGACCAACATCGGAAATTTGTTCGTAAAAACATAACCCTCTTAAATAATACGCATAGGATACGTCTGAATTAGCTGGATGCAACTTGATAAACCGCTCCAAAGTCACCAGCGCGTCATCATATTGCTCGTCTTTATAAGACGTATAAGCTGATATGACCTGTGCTTTTGTCGCCCATTTTGAATATGGATAGGTACGCTCCAGCTCCTCAAAAAGCTCCACAGCCTTCGCATAACTTCTCGCCTCTAACTTCTCCAGCCCATCATTATAAAGAACTTCTGCCGTTTTAACTTCCGGCTCAGCATTTTTTTTAGCGGAGGAAGAACATGACATTAAACCAGCCACACAAGCCATAACAGCAAAAATCTTTAGAAATTTCATACAAAACCCTCTCGTCATTAACCAAGCGCGCTTATTATAAAACCATTAAATATAATTACCAGATTTTTCTTTTACGACTGTCGGGCAAAACCCTTGCAGAGAAAAGCAATGGATGTTATACACTTGGCTTTGTTTACAAATATGCGGTGAGAAATGACTGATCAAAAACATATAGAAGTCGGAAAAGTAACAATCGGCAACGACCTACCATTTGTGCTGATCGCCGGGCCATGCCAAATGCAATCGCGCGATCATGCGTTGGAAATCGCTGAGAAATTGGTGCAAATAACCAATAATCTCGGCATCGGCTTTATATATAAATCATCTTTCGACAAAGCCAACCGCACCAGCTTAAACTCCAAACGTGGCATTGGGCTTGAAGCCGCCCTGCCGATTTTTGCGGAAATCAAAGAACGGCTAGCCTGCCCCACGTTGACCGATATCCACTCGGAAGAACATTGCAAGACAATCGGCGACGAGGTTGATATTCTGCAAATCCCCGCTTTTTTATGTCGGCAAACTGACTTATTAATAGCGGCGGCAAAAACCAATAAAATTATCAATGTAAAAAAAGGCCAATTCCTCGCGCCCTGGGACATGAAAAATGTCGCGGCGAAAGTTG
The DNA here is from genome assembly GCA_024280585.1 of Alphaproteobacteria bacterium. Taxonomy (GTDB): domain Bacteria; phylum Pseudomonadota; class Alphaproteobacteria; order Rickettsiales; family UBA6187; genus JAJRPW01. The sequence continues at coordinate 14,952 of JAJRPW010000171.1, read as the reverse complement.
CGGAATCCGGCAATGACAATATATTGCTAACCGACCGCGGCACTAGTTTTGGCTATAACACCCTGGTTTCCGATATGCGCGGCTTGCCGATTATGGCCGAAACGGGCTATCCGGTAATTATTGATGCAACGCATTCGATACAACAACCTGGCGGGCAAGGCGGAACTTCCGGTGGGCAAAGGCAATTCGTTCCAGTTATCGCCAAAGCTGCAATCGCCGTTGGAGTGGCCGGGGTTTTCATGGAAACCCATGAAAATCCGGATGACGCCCCAAGCGACGGGTCATGTATGGTTATTCTGGACGAAATTGAGGAAATCCTAAAAACACTCAAACAAATTGATTCAGTTATAAAAAAGGAAAATGAATGTCTTTAATACAATACATAAAAGCGCGCGAAATCATCGACAGCCGTGGAAATCCAACCGTTGAAGTTGACGTTACATTAGAAGATGGATCATTTGGCCGCGCCGCCGTGCCATCTGGCGCATCAACCGGCTCTTTGGAGGCATGCGAATTGCGTGATGGCGATGCACGTTATAATGGCAAAGGCGTGCAAAAAGCCGTAAATGCTGTAAATACCGAAATATTCAGTGAGTTACGCGAAAAAGACGCTAACAACCAAAGTGAAATCGATGCGATTATGATCGAACTTGACGGCACTTCCAATAAAAAACGTCTTGGCGCCAACGCTATTTTAGGCGTATCCCTGGCCGTTGCCAAAGCCGCCGCACAAAGCAATAAAAAGTCTTTATATCAATATCTTGGCGGCGAAAATGCGGTCACCCTACCCGTCCCCATGATGAATATTATCAATGGCGGCGCGCACGCGGATAATACAATTGATATCCAGGAATTCATGATTATGCCTGTCTCAGCAGCCAATTCCGCCGATTCAATCCGTATGGGCGCAGAAATTTTCCACAGCCTAAAAAAAACGCTCCAGGAAAAAGGCCACAACACCAATGTTGGTGATGAGGGCGGATTTGCCCCCGGACTAAAAAGCGCTGACGAGGCTCTCGATTTTATTTTACAAGCGATTAGAAATGCTGGCTACAAAGCTGGCGATGAAGTTCTTATCGCTCTTGATGCCGCTGCGACTGAATTTTACGAAGATGGAATTTATAAATTAAAAGGCGAGGGCAAAGAGCTTAATTCCGATGAGTTAGTGAAATATTACGAAAAATTAGTGAACAAATATCCGATCGCATCCATAGAAGATGCCATGGCGGAGGATGATCATGCGGGCTGGAAAGCCATAACACAAGCGTTAGGCGACAAAATACAGCTTGTTGGTGACGATCTTTTTGTTACAAACCCGGATATATTACAAAAAGGAATTGAAGATGGACTCGCCAATTCAATATTGATAAAAGTCAATCAAATCGGCACCTTAACCGAGACTCTTAAAGCGGTAGATATAGCTCAGAAAGCTGGTTACAGCGCAATTATATCACATCGCTCCGGCGAAACCGAAGATGCCACGATTGCCCATATCGCAGTCGCTACGAATTGTGGACAAATAAAAACCGGCTCACTCTCCCGCTCCGACCGTTTGGCCAAGTATAACGAGCTTATTCGTATCGAAGAAGAGCTGCAAAACAGGGCTATTTACCCGGGAAAAGAGATTTTTAGCAAGGATGACAGCAAGCAAAAAGCCGCTTCCTAAGAAACCATTGCAAGACTATTTAACAACATTTTTATAATAGGAATGCTTAATCATTATGCCTGAAATAGTGTAATAGAACTCTCTCCACGCGGTTTTTTTATCCGGTGTAAAATCATCACCAAACGCAGCAGACAAGGCAAAAAACAGAGAACTCCCAAAATTTTCATAATCCTCCTCTTTAACTCCATACTCAACATGCCTGTTGGCAGATCTTTCCAGATAATCCCTTATTACACTGATATCATGCAGATTATCTATCAAACACATCAACGCCTTCAGCAATTTTTTACGCTGCTCCCTCATATCTCTTTTGAATAATATCTTTCTCTTAGGGCTTATCTCAAAGAACCTGTCATATAATATTCTGGTTACTTTGGTAGCCTTTGGCAAAATTTCTTCAAAACTTTCTTTCACTAGCTCTATCTGCTCAGAATTCATTCTTATTCATCTCCAAAGTTAATACCAATTCCAACCTTCCCCGAATGTCGTCGTGCCTAGGTATCGTCGAATTCACCTATGTAATTCTTCTCGCCTTGCACTCCTAGTTCGGCTTTGATCTGGAAATCGTATAAAAACTCCTAACGAGCCCCCAACTAGTCATATATACGCGACACACAACCCAGCACACGAAACACTAAATTTCATATAATTCAAGCGTGCGCCATTCTACATAACATCTTATGGTAGAGTAAAGAGAATTAACAGTAAAAATGAATAAAATAGCTAATAATAACAAGAACTTCCAGCATTACTATACTAGAGGTAGAAGTTAACTCGCCGTACAAAACCTATAGTAGGCATAGGGTGGCTATAAAATTAGCAAAAATTCTATGCCGCAGTTTTTTTCTTTTGCAAATATGGCTTCAAGAAACTACCGGTCACACTTTTTTTGTTATCAGCAACTTCTTCAGGAGTTCCAACAGCAACAACATACCCACCTTTATCGCCTCCTCCAGGACCAATATCAATAATATGGTCAGAGGTTTTGATAACATCAAGATTATGTTCAATCACGATAATGGTATTTCCACCATCAACAAGTTTGTGCAAAACGCGCAGGAGCTTTCCTATATCCTCCACATGCAAACCCGTCGTCGGCTCATCCAATATGTATAATGTCCGCCCCGTCGAACGTTTCGACAATTCCTTTGCAAGCTTTACCCTCTGCGCCTCTCCGCCGGAAAGCGTTGTAGCAGACTGCCCAAGCTTAATGTAGCTAAGCCCGACTTCATTTAGAGCCTCAAGCTTCTCTTTTATAACCGGAACTTTCTTGAAAAACTCATCAGCCTCCTCAACGTTCATATTCAGAACATCAGAGATTGACTTGCCTTTATATTTCACCTCTAAAGTCTCGCGGTTATAGCGAGCACCGCCACAAGCATCACAATGCACATACACATCAGGCAAGAAATGCATCTCAATTTTTATTAAGCCATCACCTTGACATGTCTCACAACGCCCGCCTTTAACGTTAAACGAAAAGCGACCTGGTTTATAACCCCTCGCCTTTGCTTCCGGAAGATTAGTAAACCAATCCCTGATTGGCCCAAAGGCACCGGTGTAAGTGGCCGGATTTGACCGCGGAGTTCTACCTATAGGCGATTGATCTATCTCAATAATTTTATCTATAGTCTCCAAACCATTGATGGAATCATGAACCCCTGGCACCACTTTCGTACCATTTAACTTTTTCGTAACAGCTTTATATAATGTATGTATAATCAAACTAGATTTACCACCACCGGAAACCCCGGTAATACAAGTAAATATGCCCAAAGGTATCGTTGCATCAATAGATTTAAGGTTATTCACACGAGCATTTTTAATTCTTATAGATTTTTTTTCACTCCATTCACGCCTTATTTCCGGAACCGGAATAAATTTCTTTCCACTTAAATATTGGCCGGTAATACTATTCGGATTATTTTGAACTTCTTCAGGAGTTCCCTGCGCTATGATATGTCCGCCATGCACACCCGCTCCAGGCCCCACATCAATCAGGTGATCAGCAAGACGCATCGTATCTTCATCATGTTCAACAACCAGCACACTATTTCCAAGCTCCTGTAACCCCCTCAATGTTTTCAATAATTTCTGATTATCACATTGATGCAACCCGATTGACGGCTCATCCAGGACATATAAAACGCCGCTCAAACCAGAACCAATCTGCGATGCAAGTCTTATACGCTGGCTCTCTCCACCCGACAAAGTTCCCGATCCCCGGTTTAAAGTCAAATAATCCAGCCCAACATTATTAAGGAATTCCAAACGTTTATTAAGCTCTTTTAAGATTCTTTCTGAAATTTGCTTATGAGTCTTATTCAGCTTTTTATCCAAACCACCAAACCACTCAACAGCACTACTTATAGTAAATTCAGCGGTTTCACCAATATTCAGGCCATCTATTTTTACGCACAAAGCTTCTTGTGTCAAACGATGCCCACTACATACGTGACATTTCGTTAAATCCTGATATTTTTCAAGCTCTTCACGCAACCACGAGCTATCCGTGTCTTTCCAGCGACGATCAAGATTGTTAATAACCCCCTCAAACGGCTTATCGACACTAAAACTTCTCGAACCCTCATCATAATCAATCTTAATATTTTCTTCGCCGGAGCCATAAAGCAACACATTACGCACATCTTCCGATAATTTCTTAAACGGCGTATCAAGATTAAAACCATAATGCCTTGATAAAGCTGCTAAAGTTTGATTAACCTGCCTTGAATTCGTGCTTGCCCAGGGAGCAACTGCGCCTTGATTTAGCGACAAATTATCATGAGGAACCACAAGCATCGGATCGAAATACATCTCGGTTCCAAGCCCATCACATTCGCCACAAGCCCCGTAAGGACTGTTAAACGAGAATATGCGCGGCTCAATTTCGGTTAAAGTGAAGCCTGATTCAGGACAGGCGAATTTTTCTGAAAAAATCAGTCTCTGGCCTTTTTTATACTCACTTTCGCCTTTTGTGCTGACAATATCAACATACAGCAATCCGCCGGAAATCTGTAAAGCAGTTTCTATCGAACTTGGCAGCCTGTTCCCCAAATCGTCGGATATAGCGATTCTGTCGACCACAGCTTCCATATTATGGTGTTTATTCTTGTCGATTTTTGGCAAATTATCAATCTCACACATCTCACCGTCAATCATCAGCCTGGTGAAACCTTCCTTTTTCAGCCCGATAATTTCACGGCTATGCTCACCTTTTCTGCCTCTTATAAACGGTGCCAGCAGATAAATTTTACTACCCTCAGGTATATCCATGATTTTATCGACCATATTCGAAACGGTCTGGCTTTCAATTGGTTTACCGGTTTTTGGAGAATATGGCACGCCGATTCTGGCGAATAAAAGCCGCATATAATCATATATTTCAGTAACAGTTGCCACTGTTGACCTTGGATTTTTGGATACAGTTTTCTGGTCAATAGCAATGGCGGGAGAAAGGCCGGTTATCGACTCCACATCAGGCTTACCCTGCAATTGCAAAAACTGGCGCGCATAGGAAGAAAGACTCTCAACATAACGTCTTTGTCCCTCAGCATATATGGTATCGAACGCAAGCGACGACTTTCCCGACCCACTTAAACCAGTAATAACGACCAGTTTATTTCGGGGAACATCCACACTAATATTTTTAAGATTATGCTCTTTTGCACCGACAACTTTGATAAATTCTTCCATAAACACCCAAATCCCTAAATTTCAAAAGCCATGTATCGTACAGCTAACCTCTATATTTATCAAGAGGCTATATTGATATTGTCAGGGCAAACAATATAACTTGAAAAAATACTTGAAAAGTGCTATAATGTTATGACATAATGAGTGGTATAGTGACCTTCTAAACTATAAGGTAATGAATGCGCGAAACTGACATATCGGTTTTATCTTCAAGAATTTCCCGTATAAAACAGGCGGTGTTATGCCTTTTTGTGTGCTTTTTTGTAATGATAAGCTCGCAAAATGCTTTCGCATATCGTCAAAATATCGTTGATTATGAATGTGCTGACGGCAAAAGCCCTCCTGTAATTCCATCCACACCAACAGCTGCAATAAATAACTGTAAACTCGGTGCTTGCGGTGCTTGCGTGCCGAAAAACAACTACTGGAACGATCCAAAAATTGAGGTGATATACGAACATTCAGGCGTGGAAAAAATCCGCACCTTCACCTTAGGCCCTAATCAATGCGAAGGTTACAGCACAAACAGATTCTGCGCGCGGATCGTCTATCCCGGCCCTCGCTATGATGATAATGGCATGAAAATCGACGGCTCCAAGGAAGATAATTACGGCAATATAACCGCTGAAAATGGCCTGGGCAAACCTCAGCTATGCGCCTATGAAGACCCTACAGACGGCATGGACACTGAATATAATTACAACCCATATCATGAAGGCGCGACTAATCCGAACGCGCTTGATGTAGCTGATTCCGCCGCAACCGGCGCACTTATAGGCGGAGCCGCCGGTCTATCTGGCGGGCCTTTAGTGATGTTTACCGTCGGAGCTGGAGCCGCCGCCGGAGCCTTAATAGGAACGGCAACCGGCCTGATATCACAAACCTACAACCATATTGTCAGTACAAATATCGGTTGTATTGACCTTAAAATCTCAGAAATCCCGCCAGCATTTAGCAATGACGCATGGCATAATCAGAAATTTTACCCATTCCCAACCATTCAGCTTGATAAAGACTCAACCTTCGAATCAACAAAAGTTAATGTATATATCTGTAAGAAAAATGGGGAATTAGTCCGTTGCAGAAGGGATGAAGACGGCGAGATAGTCAATGGCAACGGTGATCTGGACTTTAAAATTGCTGATGAAAAGACACTAACCTTAACTGCCCTTAGTTTTTCAGATAGTTTCACAGCAGATGATGGCCGTGAAATAAGCGTGGAAATGCGCCCCGAACATCCGGGTAAAATATATGCTTACGCGGAAATCCCAGGCTCCGATGAACGCGAACGGCGCTATGACTCATTACACCTACCCGGTTATATGCCAATTCCAGTCGTCAGCACCGGTGAAGAAGATGATAATATTAACTTTTCAAACCCCGGAATTAAAATCGAAATCCCCTATGATGGCAGGGCGACAGACGAAGTGATCATAAGATTTGACAAAGCAATATACGATATTCCGCCCGATCCAACAGCCGAGGCACACGCTTGTGCATCCGCCGGTGCGATGGAATTTTGCGCGGAAGTTCAATGTCTGGATTGGATTGATTCACTCGATGCAAATGGCGATCCGATTTATGTTGGTGGCAATCCATCAAGCGGCATAAAACAAATATGCAACGAATGGGATGACCGAATTTGCCTAACGGAAGGCTATAACACCGCGCCAATAGCTATGGTTGACCATCAAAGCGTGATATTACAAAAAGCACCAAACAGAAAAATTACTAAAAATACTCCGTTCGACAATGCCAGGCAAAACAGAGAATTTGATGATGGAGAGCTAATCCCGCCACCACTTACAACAGTTGAGAAATATGACATTTGGATATATGACCCGCCTGTATGCTATGCATTGACATCAGAAGGCAATTGCAACAATTATAGTGGACAATACACATTTAGTTTTAACGGCGGTTTCGATTACATCAATGATTACGGCACCGGCACCCCTTTCGCCATTAATAACACAGGCACCCCGACCGGAAATCCGTTACTGGACAATGTTAATACCGAAGATCCATATGGATTAAAGAGGGCAATGAAATACACAACCTGCGGAAATAGCAGCGATCCAGGCTGCATAACCCCTTGTCCTAATGGCGATGCAAGCGCGTGTAGAGACGCTCCGACAGAGCAATTACGTGATCTTAACGCCAAAGAACTCGGCTTTTGCCCGAGAGTCCCGGCGGATATGACGACATATTACTTTGACATAGATACCCAAACCTACCCTTATCCATACAAAGTCCCTAGGAACTGCAATGAAATCGAAATTAAATTATGGGGCGGCGGCGGCGGCGGCGGTCAGGATTTGGATAGTAATGCCAATTCAGACGACGTTGGCAATGCAGGTGGTGGTGGTGCTTATGTTACGGCTACATTATCAGTAGATGAAGGTGACATACACGAACTAACAGTTGGAAAAGGCGGATTCATAGATAAAAAAGGCAGAACGACTTCATTTAAATATGGTAATAAAGAGATAGAGGCAAAAGGCGGCAAATCCAGCCTGGAAGAAGATAAGGTGGCAAAAGGCGGTAAATTTGACTGCGATGGAGTAAATAATTGTAGCGGACATAATGGATCCGATGGAGAAGTAACGGACTGCCCCGCCGACGTTGCTGGCGAATATGATGTTGGTGCGGGAGGAGTGCCTTGGGATCCAGATACAGGAGCATATAAAAACAGCGAGTTTAAAGATATGAGGCAGTGCGATAGAAGCAATACAACTGGTAATTTTGACAATATAGCTGCCTACGAAGACAAGCATTTATATTCCAGTGCAAGCGATAGCGACCCCACTGATGACCCTGATAAATTATTTAAAGAAAGCAACCTTCTTCGCCCTGGTTTTGGTGAAGGTGGCTGCGCATCTTTCTTTGATTGTGGACAAAGCTGGACAACTCAAGCAAACCCAGCCGCTCCAGGTGGCCACGGTTATGCAGAAATTCGTTGCACCAGCTCAAAAGAATAGTTAAGCTGCGTTGCGCTCACCTAAAAATCACCAGAAGTTAACCAATGCTTAATCATTCTTCAGTAAAATCGGTAATTATGGATTTATTATCGTCTGCACTTATAATAATTATCACCGTATATGCCGCGATGAACGCGTATTTATACCTATTTCAGCGCAAAATGGTCTTCATCCCCGTAACCCAAATGGAGCAGCCCAACAATTATGGCCTGCACGACACCGCGGAAATAACCCTGCAAACCGCAGATAACCTCGATATAATCGCTTGGTACACCAAAGCAAAACACAGCGAGCCTACGCTTTTATACCTACACGGAAACGCTGGAAATCTCGGCGATCGCACTGAAAAACTCGAAATAATCCTCAAAACCGGCATGGGACTATTAGCCGTTAGCTACCGCGGATATGGCGCAAGCCAAGGCTCACCCACCGAAGAAGGCTTATACGCAGACGCGCGCGCAGCTATAAAATGGTTGGGCGAAAACACAATTGAGCCAGGCGATATAGTTCTTTACGGCGAATCTCTCGGCAGCGGAGTTGCCATTCAAATGGCTACAGAACATAATTTCCGCGCATTAATCCTCGAGGCTCCATACACCTCAATCGCAGGCCGCGCCGCGGAATTATACCCATATATCCCGGTGAAATTACTCCTGAAAGACCAGTTTAAATCCATTGAAAAAATTGGTCGTGTGAAAACGCCGGTGCTTATTTTCCATGGCTACCGTGATGAAGTCATGCCAATCCACCATGGCCGCGATCTGCTGGAGGCGGCCAATGAGCCGAAAGAAGCCCGCTTTTACGACAATATCGGCCATACCGACTTCGACCTCGAAGAAATAATCAGCATCACCCATGATTTTGCCAAGAGATAATTTTCTAACAATTGACAAGCTCCCCTTATGAAGTGTATTATTCGGAAAACTTTTCGGTAAAAATTATGCATTTATCAGTTGTTGTCCCCGTTTTTAATGAAAAAGACAACATAAAACCCATGTTGGAGGCGCTCAAAGAGTCGCTGAAAGGTATCAAACACGAAATTATTTTTGTCGATGATGGCTCAAGCGATGAAACACCCGAACTGATTAACATTGAGGCAAAAAATAAACCGGCGATAAGGCTTATCCAGTTTTCCCGTAATTTTGGCCAAACTTCAGCTATGGCCGCCGGAATAGACGCAGCGAAAGGCAAATTCATTGCAACATTAGACGGCGATTTGCAAAATGACCCGTCCGACATTAAAATGATGTTGGAAAAGCTGGAAGCAGAAAAACTGGATATCGTCGCCGGTATTCGTGCAAACCGCAAAGACGGCATGTATTTGCGTAAAATCCCCAGTAAAATCGCCAATTGGCTCATCCGAAAAACGACAAAAGTCCATATTAGCGACTATGGATGCACGCTGAAAGTCTTCCGCGCATCAATCGCTAAACAGCTTGGTTTATATGGCGAATTGCACCGATTCATCCCGATTTTAGGCAATATGGAAGGCGCCAAAATTGCCGAAGTGGATGTTAAACATCACGCTCGCCAATTCGGCGAGTCGAAATACGGGATTGGTCGCACATTCCGAGTAATCAGCGACCTTATGCTAATGATTTTTATGTCGAAATATCGCCAAAAACCCATGCATTTCTTTGGCACAGTCGGAATTTTTATGTTCGGAATGGGCGGTTTGATCGAAAGTTACCTGTTGCTCCTGAAAATTTTTGGCCAGGATATCGGCGGAAGGCCGCTTTTTTACGTCGGAATATTGTTAATAATCACTGGCTTACAACTTATTACAACCGGATTTATTGCCGAACTCGTTATGCGCACATATTACGGTTCGCAGAACAAAAAGCCATATAACATAAAAAACAGTTTTAGCGGTGGAAAAAATGACGCTGATAAAAAAGAATCACGTAATTCTAAGTCTTAAAGTCATATTTATAACTACTTCTTTCGTGTTTATTTTTTCTAAAATAGACACTGACAAGACGTTGGAATACATAAAAAATATCAGCCCACTATCTTTTATTGCCGCATATTTATTGTTAACATTCGCGCAAGTAATCAGTGCATTTCGTACCAGATTTTATTTCGCCAGTGCGGGACTAAATTTCGCTCCAAAATTTGCCGTAGCATCTTATTTTGTAGGCATGTTCTTGAATAACATATTACCAGGCGGGATTGGCGGCGACGCCTATAAAGTGTTTTTATTCAACAAGTTATCTGGACTTCCTAAACTAAAATCTATACAATTATTACTTTCAGATCGCGCTAGTGGCCTCTTTATATTAATGCTCTTATTCTTTATCTTTGCCTTTTTCAGTAACTTAATGAGAACACTCCCCTACCCTTATTTACTCTTAACCGCCGGACTAATCATAACAATTCCATGCTATTTTTTCGCTGTAAAAACCCTACTAAAAGAACATCAAGAAACCGCCATAACCGCCTCTTTTTACTCATTTTTTGTGCAAATATTAGGAATATTAATCGTAATAATAATCGTTACATCTTTATCGGAGACAAGCTCCATCACCACCATAAACAGCTATATATGCCTGTTTCTTGCCTCTTCCGTTCTGGCGGTTTTACCAATAACCATCGGTGGAGTAGGCGTTCGTGAACTAACATTAATGTATGGCTCCACATTTTTAGGGCTGGATCCGGAGCTAGGTGTCGCAATCGCGATAATATTCTTCGTAATAACCTTTACTTGCTCACTAAACGGATTATTTTTCTGGCACCGACTCGAAAAAATTTATAAGTAATCTACTACCCACTTTTCTCAATAGTCACTTCAAGTGTCTTCAGGAACTCCTTGCGATTTAAGCCTTTTTTGATCTGTGGTAGATACTCCAAAACTATAGTCCCTGGTTTTTTGATAAAAGAATGTTTGCCCCAATATTCACCGGAATTCAAAGCCACAGGAATTACCGGCACCGTTATCTCCTTATCCATATAAATAAATGCTACACCTGGGTGATATTTCGGAGGATCACCCGGACTGGTTCTCGTCCCTTCCGGAAAAATTATGATAGAACGCCCCTTTTTTAGACGGTTTTTTATGTGCTTAATCATATCTTTCAGCGCGGACGACCCGCCCGATCTATCAATTGGAACCATCGCCATTGACCTTAAATGAAACCCAAAAAATGGTACATTAAGTAGCTCTTTCTTCAAAATATAGGCAGGGTTATGTAAAATTTTTAAGAAAATAGCCGTATCCCACGCGGATTGATGCTTTGACGCGACAATAAATGGCTTATTTGGAATGTTTTCTACCCCTTTCACTTCATATTTTATGTTACAAATAACCCGGAGCCCCAAAATAACACCAATAGCCCAGATTTTTCCGGCATATTGAGCAATATTTTGCGGCAAAAGCAAAAGGGGTAACAGAACTATTGCAAGGGAGAAAGTCCAGGCAGGAAAAAATATATTAAACAGCAGCGAACGCACTATAAGAACCACGCCTAAACCCCTATAATATAACGCAATTTACTTATCAAATATTTATTATACTCGGAAATAAGCAGCTTTTTTGTTCCGCTCTGTTGCCACCATTGGTTGAGTATTACAGTTTTTGGAAAAACTGGATGGGCGATAATTTTAAGCTCAGGAATCTGGTTATGAAACTCCAAAATACTCCGTGGCGTATGGTAATTAGCAGTTACCAGCCTAATGCTTTGCACGTTATTTTTCTTTATCCACCCCGCCGTCTCTTCAGCGTTACCTTTGGTATCTTCTGCACTATATCCCAAATACATATTATCCAGATATTCCCCAATGTTATCGGGCAATTCGCCAGAAAAAATCAACATATCCTCAATTTTTGTTCTTTTATCAACACCTGAAATAAAAAGCTTCCCAGCTTTGCCCTCATAAAGAAGCTGTACAGCCGTGTTAATCCTTTGACTTCCGCCGGTTAGTATAACGATTCCGTCTGTTTTCGAAGACTTATCATCAACTTTCCGCGGTATCCCATCAACAAAATTTACCAACCCAATGCACCAAGCAACGGCACCAATAACGCACGAAAACAAAACAAAAAAAACCAGATTTTTACCTCTAGACATACCCTACCTTAAGTTATTGAACGCCGAATGTAACACAACGTCATTTTCATTAATAGACAATTTATCAACGATTTTAGCATTAATCTCAAAAACTGCAAACACTCTTTCACTGGAATTAATAGATTTAAGCGATAAAGCCTTGTTATTTTTGCGTATTTTTTTTACCAACCCATTTCTATCAATAAAAATAATATCCAGCGGAATATACGTGTTTTTCATCCACATACTAACGACACGTTCTCGATCAAAAAGAAACAGCATACCGGCATCTTCCGCCATAGATTGCCGGAACATCAATCCATACTCCAGCTGTTGCGGGGTTTTTGCTATCTCAATGTTAAATTTATGTATTCCTCCAGATTGCGTTTTTATAACCAAAAAATCAGGCTCAAAAACCACGTCTTTTGACATATTTTGCGCACCCACATTAAATGCACAAAACATAATTAATAGTGATAATATTGCTTTCATTTTTGCTAATATATTGATAAATATTATATGGTACCCTATAATGAATACTATATTTAAAAACAAAAATAAAGTTACAAATGACCAAAAAAAAACAAATATTATTAATTATAACCGGAAGCATCGCCGCCTATAAAAGCCTGGACTTAATAAGATTACTCAAAAAATCAGGGCATGAGGTCAGATGCATAATGACCAAGGCCGCAAAAGAATTTATAACACCTCTCTCGGTCGCCTCGTTGAGCGAAAACCCGGTTTATGACGAGCTTTTTTCCTTAAAAAACGAATCAGAAATGGAGCATATAAAACTATCCCGCGAAGCAGATATCATATTAATATGTCCGGCCAGCGCAGATATTATCGGAAAAATGGCCTGTGGACTGGCCAATGATTTAGCAAGTTCAGTGCTTCTTGCCGCAGATAAACCTATAATAATCGCCCCTGCCATGAATATTAAAATGTGGAAAAACAAAGCCTTACAACGCAATGTAAACCAATTACAAGAAGATGGAATAAAGTTCATAGGGCCTGACTCCGGCGAGCTTGCATGCGGTGAATTTGGCGAGGGTAGAATGGCTGAAATCGAAGAAATTTTCAATGTTCTAAACAGCAGTGGGTAATTCCCCTCCTTGTTGAAGCAAGCATATAGTTACAATAGACGTAAAAAATTAACTCTTGTTTAGCCAACTATATCAAAAAATTGTCTTTTTTATCAAAAAACCTCTAATATTTTAATTTTTATTGCAAAAAACGAGTTTTTGTTAATCATTTGTTAATATTTGCAAGTGTATAAAGTTATTTGGTTGAGGAAAGCGCATTTAATCAATTATAAGTTTGTATTTGATGATTTTCATGTATGGAAAGAAAAATGACAAAAAAACTGCGATACGAATTCACCCAGGACAAAAAATATTTAAGACAATATTTTAAATTAATAACTCGATATAAACAATTGAATACAAACAAAAATATCCACGTACTTATTGTCCGGGACGGCCAAAAATGTGTCGGCGGCCTTTTAATGACGGTCTCTAGTCGTTCACTAGATGAGAATAAATCAGAAAAATACGCTGAAATTTCAGGGTTTACGCTGCTGAATAGGTATAAATATATTGAAACCGAACAAAAAATGTATAGATGCTTAGACAGAAAGGCGAAGCAAATTGGTATCAAAAAATTATTTATCTGTAGCGAGCGCTCCCAAATAAAGAAATATTTAAGAAATATCAGGTACTTAAAAAGCACTCTTAAACTATGTATTTTGTAAAAAAATGGGAAGGACAAACGCCCTTCCCAAGGTATAACAGTAGTAAGGAATTAGTATACTCTGATATCAACGCGGCGTTTTTTCTTGCTGCTTTTGTCCTTTTTCTCGAACCAGCCTTCGCCTTTGGCAACACTTGAAATTTTCATAGGTGCAACGCCCAATTTAACGAGCATTTTATTTACCGAATTAATACGTTCCTTAGACACTTTCCAGTTCATTTCTTTAGAACCAGAGCTATCTGTATAGCCTAAAAGCTTTATCTTTGCTTTTTTGTCATTTTTAGCTAATTTAGCGGCTTTAATTATTTGTCTTTTAGCCGCCGGACTTATTGAATCGCTACCAGTATCGAAATAAACGCTATATTTGTCTCCGGCATATTGACATCCTGTAAGCATACCCGCTACAAGGATGGTACCAATTAATTTGCTAGCTTTCATGTTGTATCTCCTTAAAGATATTTATATTGCAATATAACTAATTGTTATATTTTCATACCAATAATTAGAGCAACAACCGTGCCAAAAATGCCATGAACGCGCTTTTTCTATATAAACAAAGGGTTTTACGCAATTATACCATTAAGTTGATATAGCTCGCAGTCATTAAACTATTACGATTCGTCTCGTAATAATACAGTTAACGCACCAAATTGAAACATATTGAATACACTTAGGGCTTAAAACAAAAAAGCCGACGCAGCCATAAACCACGTCGGCTTTTATAGTTAGGACTTACGCATGAAGTCGTCTTTTTGTTTGTTTTGTTGTTAAAAATAACCTAAAAATACTCATGTACTTCGTGTACACT
>JAJRPW010000170.1 GCA_024280585.1 Alphaproteobacteria bacterium | reverse complement strand
ACCGCCACCTTGCATTTGCCGCATAAAAAATACCCAGACACCGATCAAAAGCAAAATTGGAAACCATGATAACAAAATGCCAAATAACGAATTCATCGCTGTATCGACAGGAGCCGCTTCGATCCTGACTCCGCGCGCCTTCAAATCATCTATTAGTCCCGGATAATCCGGATTATAGGTCGAAAAACCACGACCATCTTCATATTTTCCGTCAATATAGGGTCCACGAATACTGACCTCGGACACTCGCCCCCCATCAACATCCTGCAAAAATTCTGAAAATGCAATTTCCGTGCTATTTGCGCCACCACCACTTGTGCCCTGGACAACGTCATATAACATTACCAGAAAAACAAGAACCACCAACCACACAAAAAAATTCCGTCCCGCTTTCATACCAACCCCTTTAAAAAATCCACTGAGATGTTTATAGCACCTAGTAGTAGTACATGGTAGCAAAAAAATATTTTTCAAGAGGCATATTCACAAAAAATCATTAATTTTATCTCAATAATTCCTGTATTATCACAACCTTCTTGCCACCACATTTAACCTCACAACCACCTAAAGTTGTACCACTACCTAGTTTATTTTGCACAATTTTTTTGTAGAGACTCTTCAACTTCTCGAACCTGGGTTTATAATATTTCCCACCGATTTTTGTAATTATCTGCGATAGAATTCGATATGCTGACTCCTCATGCAACGCGCAAAATCCGGCATGATCGACATAAGCCTCCTCTCCTCTAATATCAACAATCTGCTCAAATTCCTCTGCAACTTTTTGCTCAATATAAGCCCTGCTACGTGCCATATTT
Source organism: Alphaproteobacteria bacterium (assembly GCA_024280585.1). Taxonomy (GTDB): domain Bacteria; phylum Pseudomonadota; class Alphaproteobacteria; order Rickettsiales; family UBA6187; genus JAJRPW01. The sequence continues at coordinate 3,054 of JAJRPW010000170.1, read as the reverse complement.
GTTGCGGTGTCAGCCAATCTGGCCACCAGTAAATCCGGTTCTTTGCTTCTTTCGATAAAATTTCTAACCACAATCCGGTCATATTTTTCATTCTTATTTGACGGGTCTTCAATCCATTCCTGATTATTTCTTTGTAAAAAACCTCGCAAATCCTGCTTGTTAGCAAAAAGTAGCGGGCGCACAATTTTCACCTGATTTATTTCGGTTTCCTCGGCAATCGCGCTTAAACCATCCACTCCGCTGCCCCGCATAATTCTTAGCAAAATTGTCTCGGCCTGATCCTGTTTATTATGCGCCACAAACAAAGCATCCACATCTTCATTTTTGCAAAATTCTGTCAATAATCTATATCTGGCATCACGCGCATTCGCCTGAATATTAGACTCAGGCTTATCCCCTTCCCACATCAAAATTGTATGCTTAATATTTTTATTAGCCAGCCACTTTGAAACTTTTTCCGCCTCATTTTTTGAACCCGCGCGAAGGCCGTGATCAACCGTCACCGCAACAATTTCCTTGTTATTTTCCCGCGCCCAGTCATTTGCCAACAAAACTATAGCCATGCTATCCGCTCCACCGGAAACAGCGACAACAAATTTGCTAACATAATTAAATTTTTTTATGTTCTCAGCAAATAATTCTTCTAATGATTGTGGTGATGGTTTATTTAAAGACAATTCTATCAATTACACTCGAGATAATTTTTTTGGGATTCTACTTTATTTTTCAAATTTTCTTCCGAGTCAGGATACTCACTTAAAAATTTACTGAATGTTGTGCAAGCCTCCTTCTTTTTTCCCAATTTTCCAAGTGACATTGCAAGCTTCGCCAAACTATTTGCGACCTTATTTCCATCAGGAAAATCCTTATACCCTTTCAGGAAGTTAACCGCTGCCTGTTCATATTTCTCACGGATATAATAAGTTTCACCCAGCCAATAATACGCATTTCCGAGCAGTTCATTGCCGTCATTACCGCCTATAAACTCCCTAAATTCCCTCTCCGCATCCTCATATTTTGTCATCCGCAAATATCTAAAAGCATTATCATATTGCGATATCTCCTTCCGCTTTCCACCAGAATCCTCGACTGCAACCGCCATTTCCTGCAAAGGATTTGCCACCCGATCTATATTTGCGACAGCAGGTTTACTCTCCTCCAACGCACTAATTCTAAAATCAATATCGGAAATTATTTTATCCAACTTTTTAGTGATATTGCTAATACCAAATTCGACTTCTTCAATTTTTCCATTTAAATCCAGCATTTCCTCCTCAAGCTGCCCTATGCGAACATCAACTTTCGGCAGATTTTTATCATAGGATTTAGAGCGGCTAGAAGTTTTAGCCCCACCTTTATATAATTGTTTCTGCACCAAATTAATGTCTCTTTCCAGACGCTCCAACCTATCTTGCGTTCTTTGATAGGAAAGCTCTTCTGAAGTTAAATCCCTGGCACCCGAAATAGCAGGCAGCAATATAATAAATAATACTAAAAAACGCATGGCACTATCGTATGAGTTATAAAGAGTTGATAAATGTAAATAACGCAAAAAGCCCGTAGCATAAAACCACAGACTCTCTATAATGCGTCATCTCGGAAAAATACTACTTAAGCACTGTAACTGATCTGCGATTTTCAGCCCAGGCAGCAGAATTAGACCCAGCGACAGCAGGCCTTTCTTTTCCATAGCTAACAGTGGATATACGAGATGGCGTCACTCCTGAATTCACCAAATAACTCTTCACAGCGTTCGCGCGACGATCACCCAAAGCTAAATTATATTCACGAGTACCACGCTCATCACAGTGGCCTTCAATGGAGATTTTTACATTAGAATTTTTCTTAAGCCATTTAGCTTGTCTGTTTAAAGTTTTTTGAGCAGATGAACCAAGCGTAGAACTATCAAAACCGAAGAAAACACGATCACTTGACCTCGCCCCGGCAGCACTGCCTCTGATTGGCTGGAATGCATCAACATCTTCACTAGCAACCGCATAACGATCAGCGGTGGCATCTGTGCTGCCAGATCTGGCCATTTTACCACCCGTTGAACTACAAGAAGCTACAAAAAACATGGCAAAAACGACTAAAAAAATTCTAGACAACATAATCAGACCTCTCGGTTGTTAAGGTTAACTTAAACACTACGCAAAATATAATAGACCAATCCACTTATTACAATCTTTATTTTCGTCAGTCAACCAAATAGTAGAATTTTTTTTACTTTCTCAACCAACTCTGTTTTTTATTAGATTTTGTTAAAAAGTTTCCAGAGTGAGTCTTATAATAAAGGTGACCAAGCCGGATCCGATGCATCACGCGGCGTTTTAATTTTTCGTTCGTTATATCCAGTTAAATCAACTGAATACACCCCCCATTTACCCTGCTTATTGCCACGCGAACGACCTTGTCTTGCAAAAATAATCACACGACCATTGGGCGACCAGGTTGGCCCTTCATCGAGATAACTCTCGGTTAAAAGCCTCTCGCCCGAACCATCGGGACGCATTACACCGATAAAGAATTTCCCCTTATGCATTTTAGTAAAGGCAATTAAATCACCGCGCGGTGACCAAACCGGCGTTCCATAACGCCCCTTACCGAAACTAATTCTATGTACATTTTTACCGTTTTTATTCATCACATAAAGCTGCTGATTGCCGCCACGATCGGAATTAAAAACGATCTTTTTAGCGTCAGGAGAGTATGACGGCGAAGTATCAATCGCCCGATTTTTTGTCAAACGAGTTTTCTTTCTTGTCCTTAAATCCAGTGAGTAAATTTCACTATTGCCATTAAGAGAAACCGACATAATCACTCCCTTCCCGCCCGGCATAAATCTTGGCGCGAAGGACATTCCCGGGAAATCCCCTACTAAAGTTTTTTCCTGTGTGTCCACGTCCAGCATATAAACTTTCGGCGCGTCATCCATATAAGACATATATATGACTTTTTGTGCAGTTGGTGAAAAACGCGGAGTTAGCACCAGATGCTTTCCATCGGTAAGATATCGATGATTTTCACCGTCCTGATCCATAATAGCCAGACGTT
>JAJRPW010000169.1 GCA_024280585.1 Alphaproteobacteria bacterium | reverse complement strand
GTATATTGTCATTAGATGCATTATCAATCCGATTTATGCCCCAAATCCATATACCGCCTAAAATAGCAAAATAAATAAGCACTATTTTTGGTTTTCTGCTTTTTATTTTATCGGATTTCTTGATTTTTATCAGAATTGATGGCATTGAAAACACTAGGACAGTTATAAAACTCAAGCCCCATATGCCCGTCAGGCTGGTGAATTGCAGCATCCCATTTGAGGATGTCCAGATATACCCAACCAGATTCCAGGGAAAGCCGGTGAATAAGTGGCCGCGTACCATCTCAAAAACCGTCCACGTTATAGCAAAAGCTACAATTTTTTTGTATCCTTTAACAGGAAGTGCATAAACTATTAATGATACCAAAGCGGTGTAAATCGCCATCACTGCCGAAATTCCAAATATAGCAAACGGCATTAACCATTTAAATTTATCGATATCAGTGAGCAACGCAAAAGATATCCAATATAACCCGCTGGTGAAAAACCCCCAGCCAAACCACCAGCCCAGCCAGAAAGAATCATCAAAAGTTTTACATGTTTCCATCTGCCACAGGAAAAATGTGAAGGCTATTATAGCGCAAGGTACGAAATACACCGGCGGAAAGGCCAAGGTGAGTAAAATCCCCAGAATAAAGGCAATAGCATATTTCCTATCGCGACGTTGCGACAAATAATATAGAAAAGATGCCGTTATATTTATAATTTTCATAGAATTTATCTAGATTTTCTTATAGGACTCACGCATGAAGTCGTTTTTTTGTTTATTTTGTCGTTAAAAATAACTTAAAAATACTCATGTACTTCGCTTAATAATAATATTTTTAATGCGTCTTGGATCCGCATCACGTATAATCAATTCCAACCCGGCCTCATGCTCAATAACTTCTCCAACTTCCGGCACCCGCCCTAACATAAAGAAAATCAGCCCGCCAACCGTGTCATAATCATCATCGTCATCATGTTTTATTTGCATATCCAGAACATTCTCCAGCTCTTCTATCGTGGTTCTGGCATTAACTTCAAATACATCCTCTTTTATCTCTTCTATATTGTTTTTTTGTATATCATCATGTTCATCTTCTATTTCACCGACAATTTCTTCCATTAAATCTTCTAATGTTACTAAACCGTCAGTGCCACCATATTCATCCAGTACTAAAGCAACATGAACCCGTTTTGCGCGCATTTTAACTAATAAATCGAGGATTTTCATTGATGGTGGCGCAAATAAAATTTCACGCACTACTTCTTCAATAGGAATTTTTTTGCTAGAGCCAATTAGTGGGATAATATCTTTAATATGTACAAATCCAGTGATATTATCGAGAGATTCCTTATAAACCGGAATTCTTGTATGCGCCTTGTCGACTATGATTTTTTTCAATTTATCCATGCCGGAAGATTCTTCAATAGCAATAATATCCGGTCTTGGCACCATAATACTGCTTATGTTTTTATCTCCCAGTGAAAGGACTTTATTGAGGATATTACGTTCTTCAGGTGAGATTTGCTTGCCTTCAGGGTCACGCTCTTCAATAAGATCAGCGACTTCTTCTTCCAAAGAGTTGTTGTTAAAGCGCAGCAAGCGAGCCAGTTTCCCCTTTAATTTTTTGATAAAAGAGCCTGTCGGAGCTGCAGTAAAATCAGAGCTGCTACTATCGGGATCGTCCTCCTCCGGTGAGGGAGGTTCTGGCTGTAAGTCGTCAGTATGTTCCATATGAGTACCAGTATAACCCAATCTACGTATAGTTGCAAGTGTATAGGGTTTTTTCTTCAGGGCAAACGTAATCTAAATTTTTCTATATTTTTGTCTATAGTGTATCTGCTTTATTATCGTACTAGGAATGCAAGGTGAGGAGGATTTTAGCCTATATTTAATAGGTGAATACCCATTCTGGCGCAAGAATGAATTTATAAAACACTGTAGTTAACCAGGGTTCCTAAGCTTATGCAGCGCCTCACCCATACGGCGCAAGGACTTGCTGCAATCATCTCTCGGCACAATCGCTTCAATCAGATATAGCTCCTCATAATCAACGGCCTCAATCAGTGCCTTATCAAAATCGCCTTTTGTATGCGCCCTCACCGCCTTGCCGTAATTCAACATTTCGCAAAGTTTTGTATAATTCCACATATGAATATTATTAAAATCACCGTCTACTATATGGCGCTGTGTACCGTAACCATCATTATTTATGATAATAACTATCGGTGCCAGCTTATATTTTGCCGCGGTTGACAGCTCGGTTCCCGTCATCTGAAACGCGCCATCGCCGATAATTGCAAATGTCTTGCTGTCCGGATTTGCTACCATTGCGCCGATACATGCAGGCGCTGCAAAACCCATCGAAAGATAATATGCATCGGATAAAAAATGACTGCGCATATCCGTTCTAAGGCCAATTGCACCGATTAATGCGTCACCAGTGTCGCAAACAACTGTGCTGCCTTCGATTAAATGTGTTGATAATATTTCAAATAAGGACTCCACATTAAGCGGAGATTTTTTCTCGGATTGCTCCAGAATGTTATATAATTTTGTTGGATTCGGATTTTTAAAATCTTTGCGCGGCTTGATTTTTGACTCCACCATCCCTTGCAAAATATCTTTAAATTCAATGTCCTCATAGGATTGCAAACCAACCTGAATTTTGTCAGTGCTTAATATTATAGCTTTTTTGCGATCTATTTTATCAGTATGAAAACCAAGCAGCACATCGGAAATAAACGCACCAAGCAAAATCACACAATCGCTGGAGTCGATGTATTCCTTACATTTTGGTTCTGAAAAAACACCACTATATACCCCTATATACAATGGATTTGTTTCTTTGATAACACTTTTAGCCAAAAGCGTTGCTGCAATCGGGATGTTATACTCTCCGGCAAGTTTTGAGGCTAAATCGGTCAATCCATAACGTTGTAGCTCAATACCTGCAACTATCACCGGCTGTTTGGCATTATTGATTTTCTTGGCAATCTGTTTTAAACACGCTTCTAAAATTTCCGGATCGCTTATTTGTTCCGATATGGGCGCGGCAGAATTTTTCGGCAAAATTATTTCATGATCAACCAAATCAAACGGAATTTCTATATATCCCGGACGCTTTTGTCTTTTGACCTCCTCCACCACGCGCATAATTTCGGCGGCGGCAGTTTCCGGATCAAGCAATATGGTACTGGCGCAGGTGACTTCTTCATAAATACGTTTTTGTGAATCAAAATCCCGTACTTTATGGTGAACCATAGGGTCTTTTTGGCGGTCAAGCGGTGATGGGCCGCCGGATATTACTATCACAGGACTTTTTTCAGCATAAGCACAAGCAACGGCGTTCAGCATATTTAACCCGCCAACACAGTATGTTACTATAGCCATGCCTAAGCCATTTATGCGCGCATAGGCATCTGCGGCAAAACCAACTGATGGCTCGTGCGTCATTGTTATGACGTTTATCTTGGATTTTTCCAGATGACGAAAAGCCGGCAATACAAAATCTCCCGGTATGCCAAAAGCATCGTTTATCCCTTCTTTATGCAGATAATCAAACAAAAATTTACCTAAAGCCACTTTTCTTTTAAACATATTATCCTTCTATTTGTGGGATTATCACGTCATTAATGTGATTTTGATTATGCATGTTTTTTCTAAATAATCCTAATATTTCAGAGATAGATTTGTCGCCTATAAATAATGACTCACCTTCTTTGCGGCTTAAAGTTATTAAGAGATTATCGTCATTATTACTTCTCTCGCTGGCGACATTATACAAAAAATCCTTTAACGACGCTATTTTTGACTCGTTTAAATAAAAAATGGGAAATATCGAATCCCGCACAAAATCATTTAAAAATGCGGTCTTATAATCCACCATATTTTTATATTTGGTTATTTCAAGCTGAATATGTCCAAATGGAAACGGATCCTGCACCACAAAATCTATATCACCTTTTAAACTTAACCCAAAAAATTCAGAGGAGAAATTCACTGTTCTGGCCTGAATTTTTGAGTCTTTATCGCTGTAAACATCTTCAAACCCGGAAAATGAAATATCCGCTGTGAAATTAACAAGGCCAAGTCTTTGCGTAATTGCATTCGGCCTATATAAATCATCTATATTTGCATTTTTGATATTTATATTTAAATCGACAAGATCACTTTCCAATTCATGATTTTTAGCGCGAATAGAAAACCACACAGATTCCGCAGAAGATATTTGTTTCTCGCTATTTAAATTAAATATCTCAAACCCGCCATCCTTATAGGTAAATTCTTTTATATCGAGGGTTTTACTGTATAAATCGAAGGGTTCTGTACTGAAAATTTTGAACAGATTATTATTTTCTACCAAATCCATGGTAAGTGTCGGATTGACATTATATTTTAATTTAAATTCCGACACGGAAGCGGAATTATCCGGTAAAATTGTAAACTCTTTTGGTAAAATAAATTTAAAATTATTGCCGGAAAAATCGGCATGTATGATAAGAGAATCTTGCGTAGAAATCTCAAAGGAATGTTTGCGGCCGTTAATCAATAATTTTGGTTTATTAATTTCCATATTAAAGTTAAATGGAAAGCCGGTTACATTGGATTGGGCAAAATATATATCAGAATTATTACCAATTATATGTTTGGAAATAATTTTTAGGTTTTTTTCGAGGAAACTTTCAATTTTGCTGGCCTTATAATACCAAAAACCGGCATAGGCAATAATGGAAATCACCAAAATCAAGAAAATATTTTTGATAGCTTTTATCATAGCCAGCCGATTTGATAGGTTATATCACCATACTTAGGACTTACGCAGGACGACTTCATGCGTAAGTCCTAATACTGACTGAAAAAAATCTACTTATCAACACTCATATTTCTTGTGGCCGCGGGAAGTTTAACTTTCAACCCGTCCAACGCATCAGAAATTTTGATCTGACAACCAAGACGCGATGTCTGAGTAAGGCCAAACGCAAGGTCCAGCATGTCTTCCTCATCTTCGGAGGCCTCATCTAATATGCCAAAACATTCAGGATCCACAATCACATGACAGGTCGAACAAGCCAAAGACCCTTCACACGCTCCCTCAATTTCTATATCGTTTTTATGCGCCACTTCCAAAACGGACAAACCATTTTGTGCTTCCACTTCTTTTTCTGTCCCATCTGTCAAGACAAACACCATCTTTGGCATAATAAGCTCCATGAATAATTTACTGATTTTTGGTTTATATAGGGATATGATAATATTTCAAGACAAATATATCAGGTTTACAGGGCAATCACACTAAAATTACCGGTAGACTCTAAGATGCTTGGTGAACTATCCGGGATATAGTGGCCGGTTGTTACTAGATCTATCCAGCATGCGCTTCTTTTAAATATTGCTCTGACTGCATTTCAATCAGGCGTGAGGCTGTGCGTTCAAATTCAAAACTACCATCGCCTTCCTCGTAAAGCTGATCGGGCGGGCTATCTGCCGAGCAAATTAATTTTACTTTTCGTTCATAAAGCTCATCAATCAAGATACAAAAACGCTTGGCTTCGTTGCGATTATCACGGGTCATTTTTGGAATATTTGATATGAGTAAAGTGCTAAATTCACGTGCAATTTCGATATAATCAGCCGCTCCTAAAGGCCGGTCGCATAAATCAGCGAATGAAACCCAGGCCACATCACCATGAGTTTTTGCAATGTAAACCTCTCTTCCATCGACTTCCAGAACCATATTTTTTGCTTTGGCATTATTGGTAAGCCCACAAAAAACCTCCTTCAGGAATTTATCCGATTTTTTACCAAGTGGCGTGGAATAGACGGTGGATAGTGATTTTAAGTGACTTAGTCTATAATCCTGATCGGCATTTAATCCTGTTGCCTGCATTTTGGTTTTCAGTAAATCCAAAAATGGAATAAACCGTTCTCGTTGCAAACCATTTTTATATAAATCGTCCGGATGGCGGTTGGATGTTGATATAATAATGATTTCATTATCAAATAACTCGGAAAATAATCGGCCGAGAATCATCGCATCGGCAATGTCAGTGACCTGCATTTCATCAAAACATAAAATGTTGGCCTGCCCACAGATATCTTTAGCAATTTGTGGAATAGGGTCACTTGCATCAACATTATCCCTATTTTCCTGGCGCCATCGATAAAGCATTTTATGAATCTCAATCATAAATGCGTGGAAATGCACCCGGCGTTTCTGCTTAATTTGGATGTTTTCAAAGAATAAATCCATTAGCATGGACTTGCCACTGCCGACATCGCCGAATATATAGATTCCATTCGGTAGATCGCATTTATTTGGTTTAAGTAATCTGCTGAAAACATTGTCGTTTTTGGAAAAATAATTTTCTGCAGCGTTTTTTAGGTCTTGCAGTTTTTCCAGAACTATTTTTTGCGCAGCATCTTCTATAACCTGGCTGTTTTCAACCAGTTGCTGATATGCGTTTATTAGTGAGTTTTCTTGCATTTATAGTATTTTCCAATATAAAGTTTTCCGCTTGCGCTGCACTTGATGTTACTTTAGGCTCTATAGTGTTTGAAATATATGAACCTACTAATAGAACGTATTGATAATGAAAGCAAAAGCTAAAATTGAAAATAATATATTATTACCGGCTGAAAACGGCGATTTTATTGGGCATAAAGATGCGGTGAAGATGTTGCATGACTCATATCAAAGCGGCATGATGCATCACGCTTGGTTGATATCAGGCCAAAAAGGCATTGGCAAGGCGACTTTGGCCTATAGATTTGCCCGGTTTTTACTGTCGAATGAGAAAAATCCTGACTTATCAGTGTCGCTGAATAACCCAACTTTTAACCGGATCAGGAATAACAGCCATTCTGATTTACTGGTTTTGGAGACAGGGTTTAATATAAAAACCGGCAAACCTGCCAAGGAAATATTGGTGGATGATGCTCGTAAGATTGGCAAATTTCTACGCCTTACATCGTCAGAAACTGCTTATAGAATCATCATAATAGATAGTATTGATGAGATGAATAATAATGCGGCGAATTCCATCCTGAAATTATTGGAAGAGCCGCCGAAAAATGCCATATTCTTGCTGGTAAGTCATTGCCCGGGGCGCATATTGCCAACAATAAAATCAAGATGCAGGCAGCTAAAATTGCGACCATTGGCGTTTAATGAAGCAATGGAGGTGGTGAATTTAGTCACGCCGGAAGTTGGCGGTGATGAAATACTGCCGTTAATCGAGATAGCAAATGGCTCTCCCGGAGCTGCCCTTAATATATATAATGAAGGTGGCCTAGAGCTTTATGAAAAGGTTTTAGGTGTTTTTGAGACATTACCGAAGCTGGATAATCTGAAATTATACGAATTATCTGACCTTGCGGCGAAAGCGGGCAGTAATAAAAACTGGGAGTTAATATTGTTGTTTATTAGCCACTTATTGGCTGAATTTGTTCTCCTGGATATAAGTCAAAGTGGCGGCCAGGTAATTAATAGTAGGAAAAGTTCGATAAAACAGAAACTTTTAGTTGAAAATACCTTGCAAAACATAGTACAAATGCAAATAGGAATGGAAAATTTAGTTGCTGGTGTGAACGGGCTTCATTTGGATAAGAAGCTCGCAATTATAAATTTGTTTCGGAGGTTTAGAAACTAAAAAAGGTAAATTGTATAATGCGCGCGCTTAAGAAATTTTTACTTTACACATTAAGCTCTTTTTTCGCGGGTATTATTCTGTTTAGCTGCTATGTAGTTATTTTTGATTCAACCATAAAAGCTAATTATTACCTGAACAAAGCACAAAAACTCGATAATAAACATCCTTACGGCTCGTTGGAGGCCGTTAAATATTACAATAAATCAATTAAACTATATGAAGCGGTTGAAAACGATGATGGTGCGATCCAGGCTTACATAAATCTGGGGCTTTTGCATTATAAATTCGGTAATATGCTGCAAGTAGAACGTATGGTTTTAAAGGCGCTTAATCTGGGGAAAGAAGGGCTACCAAAGGAATTGCAAACCAAGATATATTTATTGCTTGCCAGCACAGTTCCCCCGAGGAAGGCTAAGCTATATATAAATAAAGCGCTGGAAATATCAGAGAAACTAGGGCTAAGAGCACAATCGGCCAAGGCCTATTACCTTTTGGGCAAAGCACATGAATATAAGGCGGAGTTTGAAGATGCTGAAATTAACTATATGAAAGCGGTTGATGTTGTTGATAGTTTTTCGACGATGGATGATTTTTTTGATGCAGCTCCTTTATATGAAAGCCTGGGCGAGCTATATATCGGTGAAGGAGATTTGAATAAAGCGATTGAATATTATTACAAAGCATTGTCACATAATCTGCGTGAGGAGCGTAGTGTGGTGACTGCAAATTATATGAAAACAATAGGTGATTTATATAAAGAAAAGCGGGAAATACCTAAAGCGTGTGAATTTTGGGCGAAATCCGAGCAGGAATATCAATTCTTTGGCAAACCAGCTCCGATATCCATAAGTAATTTAAATCACTCCAAACCTTGCAGGAATATTGGCTAGACTAATAGCATTGTTTTCGTTATATTTGCAGGCAAATTTGTGATGCAGGTAATAAAATCGATGAACTTCTATATAACAACTCCAATTTATTATGTTAATGATTCGCCACATATAGGGCATGCTTATACGACAATAGCGTGTGATGTTATGGCACGTTTTAAACGCCTTGATGGCTATGATGTGAAATTTCTGACTGGGACCGATGAGCATGGCCAAAAGGTGGATAAAGCCGCAAAAGCAGCCGGGATAGACCCACAAGAATTTACCGATGAAGTATCGGTACGCTTTCGCAACCTGGTAAATAGCGGCGAGAATTTGTTGAATGTAACCAATGATGATTTTGTACGCACAACCGAGGAACGTCATAAAAAAGCGGCGCAAGAATTATGGACCCGCATTAAAGATAATGGGCATATTCGCCTGGATAATTATGGCGGGTGGTACTCGGTGCGCGATGAGGCATATTATCAGGAAGCCGAATTAATTGAAAAAAATGGCCAAAAATTGGCGCCAACCGGCGCCGAAGTTGAATGGGTCGAGGAGGAAAGTTATTTCTTTGATTTGTCAAAATGGCAGCAAAAACTATTGGATTTTTATGAAGCCAATCCTGATTTCGTTACTCCAAAAACTCGCTATAATGAAGTAAAAAGCTTTGTTCGTGGCGGCAAGGAATTTACTGAAGGCGCACTCAAGGATTTATCCATATCGCGCACGACATTTGATTGGGGGGTGCCGGTTCCAGGTGATGATAAGCATGTGATGTATGTGTGGATTGACGCGCTTACTAACTACCTGACATCGACAGGGTTCCCCGATACAGACTCGGATAGTTATAAAAAATATTGGGAAGATGCGGATAATATCCACGTCGTTGGCAAGGATATATTACGTTTTCATGCAGTTTACTGGCCAGCATTTTTGATGGCAGCGGGACTGCCTTTGCCGAAAAAAATCGTAGCGCATGGCTGGTGGACAATTGAGGGTGAGAAAATGTCAAAATCATTGGGTAATGCTATTGCGCCAAAGGATTTAATAGATGATTTTGGTGTTGATCAAACCCGCTATTTCCTGATGCGCGAGGTGCCTTTCGGCAATGATGGTAACTTCTCCCGTGATGCTATGATTGACCGGATTAACAGTGATTTGGCCAATAATATCGGTAATTTGGCGCAGCGAACGCTTAGTATGATCCAGAAAAATTGTGATGGGGTGGTGCCACAGTGTAAAGCCCAGAGTGCAGAATCCAGTGGGTTACTTGGGTATATAAAAGACGTATTTAAGGATTTTGATATTGCTGATTTTCGGTTTGATCTGGCAATTGAAAAAATAATAACTGCGAGCAGTAGAGCCAATGAATATTTGGACGAGGCCGCGCCGTTGAAGCTAAAAAAAGAAGGTGAAATGAAAGAAATGGGTTATGTTTTATATGAGCTGGCAGAATCCATTCGTCAGATTGCTATAACATTACAGCCATTTACTCCAATTGCGGCTAAAAAAATATTATTACAATTAGGCTATAAAGAAGCGGATTTTGATAATAAATATGGAGGGGTGGCGTTCGAACAATTAGCGGCAGAATTTGCTTTAAAGCCGGGGGTTTCCCTGCCGAAGCCAGCTGGCGTTTTTCCGCGCTTTGAAGTGGCTAAAAAGGAGGCGTCGTAAATGTTGGTTGACTCGCATTGCCATTTGGATTTCCCAGAATTATCGTCGCAAATTGATGATGTTATGGCGCGTGCTGCGGCAAACGATGTCGGGATTATGCAGACAATATGTGTACAAATGTCAAAATTCCCGCAGGTTCTGGCGGTGACGGAGAAATTCGATAATGTTTATTGCTCGGTGGGCGTGCATCCAAATCATGTCGCGGATGAAGAATTAGTTGCAGCCGAAGAAATTATCGAGAAAACCAGCCATGCAAAAGTGATCGGAATTGGCGAAACGGGTCTGGATTATCACTATGAAAATTCTCCGCGAGACTTGCAGCAAAAAAGCTTCCGAACGCATATAAAAGCTGCGCGCGAAACGGGCCTGCCAATTATTGTGCATACACGTGCGGCCGATGATGACACTATCGAAATTTTATCAGAAGAGATGAAAAAAGGTCAATTTACCGGGCTTATTCATTGTTTTAGCACTAGTCGTAAGCTGGCTGAAAAAGCAATTGAGCTGGGTATGTATATCTCAATATCTGGCATTGTTACATTCAAAAAAGCGACCGAGCTTCAGGAAATTGTTACAGATTTGCCTTTAGAAAAGATTTTAGTGGAAACGGACGCGCCATATCTTGCGCCAATGCCGCATAGGGGCAAAACCAATGAGCCAGCATTTACTTTGCACACGGCACAATTTGTGGCGGATTTAAAGCAATGTTCGCTAGAAAAAATAGCTGAAATTACAACTAATAATTTCTTTGACTTATTTGCAAAAGTAAAATAATCTCCTGTAGTTGATTTCAATAGATTACCGCGTGAGGGGAGCAAAGATGGTCAAGCGTTTTATAGATAGGACTGATCGCGACTATCTAATCAAGAAGAGTGGTGACTTTAAAATGCGTTATTATGGGGCTTTTTTAGTCTGGGTGGCGTATGCTATAATCGTTATTATTATCGGCGCTTTGCTACATGTTGAAAATGTACTATATAAATCAGCGATATTTACCCCAACAATTCCGACTATTGACGTAATGATGGGTGCGTTGCTCATGGTTATGATTATTCTTGTATTTTCCGGCTATCTACACATAATAATTTCCAGATTAAGACAAGAGGTAAATGCGGTGGAATTTCAGAATATGATATTTTCCAGCGCGATGAAAGCTAATGCAAAATTCACTTTTATAATTGATGAAGAGGGCACAATTATATATTCAGACGGCAAATCGGCGGATATGTTCTCACTTGGTGAAGAGGGGGCGAAGCTGGATGATTTGCTGGAGCATGAGGGCGTTAAAAAGGCTGATAAAATCTCTGTTAAAAAGGCCTTTGAAAAAGGCAGGTATGAAGAAGTGCCAATCACTATAAAAAATGGCAAAGGGCAAAAAAACAGAGTCACAATGATTATTGATAAAATAGAACGGCCTAAGGGTTATTTTTCTATTCGTGGCCAATAGCTGAGCCTTGTCATTAAAATGACGCGTCGCAGCAAAACCCTATATTTTACAATGGTTATAACCTATTTGAATTGCATTTTTACCATTCTTGTGGTATAATTGTAATAGGGGTATGACTTTAGGAAGGTCTCTATACGGTATTTCCCCTTTATTACTGAACTTCATCGATCTTCGGCTCGTATATGTTTAATACGTATCGTATCGCCTTGATTTTCTTGTTCAATAATAAATTATTCGAGCATTGTCAGGCTACGAACATGTCGGGTGTGTCAATTTTAAAGGCATTAATGCTGCCATAAAAAAGGTAATAAAATGAGATTCTGGGATATAAAAAATTTATTATTACTATCGATCTGCATGGCTGTGTCTGCTTGTGGAACTAGTAATTTTAATTATGTTTCCAGTGAAGATTTGCTGGAAGATCCATTATATTTGACGACGAAAGACCCGTCTGATGATAAATCAAATTATGGAGCTTTAAGGTTTAATGAAGCAAGTGCTAACGATGAAGATGCGCAATTATTCATCTTGCAAAAAGAAAAAGGCGCATATATAGCCGAAACAATGTTAAAAAACAAGAACAGCAAACGTTATTTCTTTTCTGTCGGTGTTGATTATAGAAAAAGCATGCCTAGATTGGGTTTTCGCATAGAATTTTAGGCTACAATTTTTCATTTAATTCGTCAAAAACTTTGCCAAGAGAGCCCTTATCGCTTGAGCGCAACACTATACTAACGCCAATTTTATTGTCTTGAATAAACGGGTAGCTGCCGATTTCTACATCATTATATTTATCCTGCACCTGGCTAAGGCAAGCAGCGATTTTACTTTCTGAAACATAACGCTTAATTTCTTTGGATAAAATAGGGTCGCCGGTTTTAAGCGCCCCTTTAATGTTGTCGAACATCGCCTGCATAACATTGGGAATTCCAGCCATAACATAGACATTTTCTATACAAAATCCAGGCGCGGCACTGATCGGGTTCTCTATAAGCCTTGCGCCTTGCGGCACTCGGGTCATTTTTAAACGCCCGTCATTTAGATCTTCCTGGTAAAATGCCCGTAATTTATCGTAAGCATCCTGGTTTTGAATATTTTCCACGGCGAAGGCTTTGGCAATAGAATCAGAGGTAATATCGTCGTGAGTCGGGCCGATTCCACCTGTTGTAAATACATAGTCAAAGCGGCTGCGAAGCTCATTAACAGTCTTGATGATATCCTCTTCAATATCCGGAATAACCCGGACTTCCATGAATTTAATGCCAATATCGGATAAATTGCCGGCAATGTAATTCAAATTCTGATCTTGCGTTCGGCCCGACAATATTTCGTTGCCGATGATTATAAGTGAAGCTGTTGGCGCATTATTTGTCATAATAACATTCGATTTATTTATTTATTTGGTTATAATTGAATATTGTCAGCTTTTATGGAAGCATTCCAGTATAGTGTTTCTGCTTTAATAAATGAG
>JAJRPW010000168.1 GCA_024280585.1 Alphaproteobacteria bacterium | reverse complement strand
TGCATTTACTGATTGATGCTCCGGCTGAAGCTATTAATGAGCTTACGCGCCAATATAAATTAAGCGAAGATGTTATTCGTAATCTAACTGTTCGGGTTGAAGAAATTGCAAATGACCCGTCAGATTTGGCCGTTGGCAAAACTGCTCCTACGAGAAAACCTGCTGCAAATAAAGAGGAAAAATAATGTCCAGAGATAGAGAATCTTCCCCTTCAAACGTTCCCGTAGTAAGAAATGTTTTTTTCCGTCGTTCGAGAGGATGTCCATTGTCAGGCGCAAATGCCCCTGTTATTGACTATAAAAACATTGTCCTTCTTTTGAAATACGTGTCCGAGCGCGGAAGAATTATGCCGAGTCGCATTTCTTCTATTTCTGCCAAAAAGCAGCGTAGATTAGCGAGAGCTATTAAACGCGCTAGGCAGTTGGCACTTTTACCATATGTAGCACAATAAAATTATAGCTTTGAGGCAAAAACAATGGAAATAATCCTTCTGGAAAATTTAGAAAAATTTGGTAATATCGGTGATATTGTTGAGGTTAAAAACGGATTTGCTCGCAACTACCTTATACCGCAAGGCAAGGCTCTTCGTGCAAATAATGAAAATAAAGCTGAATTTGAGTCAAGAAAGGCCGATATCGAGAAAGCTAACAAAGCTAAACGTGGCACTGCCGAAAAAATAGCTGCTGGCCTGGATGGTGAGTTCTTTGTTTTAATTAGACAGGCTGGGGAGGATGGCCGCTTATACGGATCAGTTAATGCCCGTGATATAGCAGGCGAGATAGTGAAAAAAGAGTCTGAAGTTAAACGTAACCAGGTTGTTTTGAATATTCCGATCAAGAATTTGGGAGTCCATACTGTTAAGATTTCGTTGCACGCAGAGGTTTCGCTTGAAGCTAATGTTATTGTGGCCAGAAGTAAGGCGGAGGCTGAGGAAGCTAAAAAGGAATTTTTAAATCCTGCAAAAAAAAATGATGCACAAGAAGCGGCTGAAGCTCCGGCTCCTGCGGAAAATAAGGCAGAAGAAGGCGATCAATCAGTAACTGCGTAATGACTAACTAGCGAGAGGATGTAATCTAAGTTTGGCACCTCGTTAGTATCCGGAACCATTTCATAAATTTTTAGTTCCAGATGTCCGGCAATTTCTTTTTTATCATGATCTGTGTTTTTTGGGTATTTTTCATTTAATTTACGCAATGCATTAATTAAAACTGCACTGGCGTAATATAACCCTTCCGGTAAAGATGCCCGATCATAAAGAACTTTAAACCCTTTGTTACTGGAATCATCCAATAATGTCCTCACATTAAGCACCGGAGTTTGTGTCATACGTGCAATTTTAACTTCAAATATATTCATATTAGCCATACATAGCGCGTATATCGGAGCCAACTCATCAGAAATTTTTAATTTTTCCATTAATTGTGTAAACTGATAATATTCGGCATCGGAACTTCGTAAGCCGATTACCTTCATTGTCGCCATATCACGACTCTTTTTTATAACATTATCCATACGACTAAATGCCTCTGGGTGCCTGTCTGCAAGACCTGCATATATTGAATTGGAAATGGTATGAGCCAGGTTTTCAATGACGGATACCGGCAATGATTCACGCTCTACCATCGCCTCCATCACATGCTCGTTATCCTTAAATTCTTCAACTATATGTGTATATGCCTCTTCTGAAACATGTGCAGTTTCATTATGTAAAAGCGAATCAACCACCTGATCATTATGAGTTTCAACTAGCGCATCTGTTACATCTTCGGATACATCATAGCGTTTTGAGATGGATTTTTGCTTTTCAGTATCTTGTGAGCTGTGCACGATTTCAATCAAGTCAACATCGGTTAGGACTTCAGAAAATTCCAGCACTGGAAGCGATACTTCCTGCACATCCTGCGCCAATGACATTATTATTTCATGTGGAATTTCGCTATTGTCTTTGATCGCCTCAGCGAGGGTTTTTCTTATTTCAACTTCGGTATCTTTCACTAAAGTGCCGAATATTCTAGCGGCGGTGATCATTTGTTCTTCGTCAAAACCGCCGGATTTATAGTATTCTGCAATTTTTTTGGTAATATCTATCTTTTTGTCGAAAGGACTTTTTATCAGCTTTTGAATGTCCTCTTCGCTGAGTACCATACTCTTATCGTTATTTTCGTCCTTTTTAGATGACATATGAAATTATACCTTAATTATAGTGCTTTCTAAATTCCATTACATAGAAATTAATTTAGGAAGTGTTATAAAACAGATCTACACCTTGTTATCATAAGGTAAAAGAATTAATAATTAGTTAACGTAGTGGCAATACGAGCCTAGTTTTATAGATTTACTGCCGGATAATCCATCCGCCACCCAAAACCCGAGAACCATCATATATAACGCAAGCCTGGCCAGGAGTTATAGCACGTTCCGGAGCTAATAATTCGATATGAGCGAAGCCGTTTTCTCCTGGAAAAACAGTTGCTGCCACGGATTTTTGAGTTGAGCGGGTTTTTATTGTGACTTTTATACCGTTCGCTGGGATTTTTTCGCCAACAAGCCAGTTAATATCTTTGATTTCAAAACTTACAGACAACAAAGCAGAATCGGGACCGACAATCACATTTTTATTATCTGCATCCAGTTTAACCACATATAAAGGTTCTGGCCAAGCTAT
>JAJRPW010000167.1 GCA_024280585.1 Alphaproteobacteria bacterium | reverse complement strand
TGGAAGCCCAAGAAGGCCGCTTGTTTAAACCGCTGGCGTTCACGGCAACATATGCTATGGCCGGCGCTGCAATACTAGCAATCACATTAGTGCCGGTGATGATCGGCTTTTTTGTAAAGGGCAAAATCATCTCCGAGAAGGAAAATCCGGTAAATCGTGCGCTGCATAAAATTCATGCCCCTGCATTGGCTTTGGTAATGAAATGGCGATATGTGACCGCTGCGATTTCGCTAGCCTTGCTTGTTGTAACATTTTACCCGATGTCAAAAATCGGTAGTGAATTTATGCCGCCGCTCGATGAAGGCGATATTCTTTATATGCCGACAACTTTCCCGGGGATTTCAATTACAAAATCCAAGGAGATTATTCAGCAAACTGATAAAATTCTCAAAAAATTTCCCGAGGTGCATCATGTTTTCGGTAAAATCGGGCGCGCGGAAACGGCGACGGATTCTTCTCCACTTTCCATGATAGAAACCACAATCCGCTTAAAACCAAGGGATAAATGGCCTGACCCTAAAAAGAAAACCAAGGCTCTGATGGATGAAATGGACAAGGCAATTAACTTCCCCGGCATTGCTAATGCGTGGACGATGCCGATTAAAACTCGTATTGATATGCTGTCTACCGGCATCAAAACCCCGGTGGGAATCAAGGTTTCTGGCCCTGATCTGAACGAGTTGCAGCGAATCTCCAAGGATATAGAAATGGCGATGAAGTCTATGCCTGAAACGCTTTCGGCCTTTGGTGATCGCGCGGTGGGCGGTTATTATATGGATTTTAATATCGACCGTGCGGCAGCGGCACGTTATGGCCTGACCACCGGCGATGTGCAGGACGTTATCCAAAGCGCTATCGGCGGCATGAATGTCACACAAACAGTGGAAGGGCTGGAGCGTTATCCGGTGAATTTGCGCTACCCGCGTGAACTGCGTGATAATATGGAGAGCCTGAAACGGGTGCTTATACCAACTCCAACCGGAACGCAAGTGCCGCTGGCGCAAGTTGCCGAGATTAAAACCAGTCGCGGCGCGCCGGTAATAAAAAGTGAGGATGCGCGGCCAAATGCGTGGATTTATGTTGATCTAAAAACCTCAGATATTGGTGGATTTGTTGCCGATGCAAAAAAGATTCTTGCATCTAAGGTCAAAATTCCTGCCGGATATACAGTTGTATGGTCGGGGCAATTTGAGTATATGGAGCGGGCAAATACGCGGCTAAAAATTGTTGTGCCAATTACAGCGCTGATAATTTTTGCGCTGCTATATTTCAATTTCCGTAATATTGTGCAGCCAATTTTAGTGATGGGCGCAATTCCATTCGGGCTGATTGGCGGCGTATGGATAATCTATTATGCAGGCTATAATATCTCCGTTGCGGTGATGATTGGCTTTATCGCGCTGGCTGGAATATCAACCGAGATTAGCGTGCTGGTGCTGAATTTTATCAATCTGGCCTTGCAGAAAAAACGAGAGGCAAGCAAGGGGAGAATATCGGCAAACGAGATCAAGGAGATAACACAATTTGCCACATCATCACGCGTGCGCGCGGTCGCCATGTCGGCGATGACAACCATGCTGGGCTTGATTCCGATTATGATTAGCACCGGCACCGGCTCGGATGTAACGCAGCGCATTGCATCACCAATGCTCGGCGGAATGATAACGGTGATGCTGTTTAATTTGCTGGTTCTGCCTGCGATTTACTCTATTATTTTGCAATCTCAGGAGAAAAACCGCGTCATTAAATCTGGTGATAATAGCGAGGTGTGATTATTGTTATAATGTTTTTGTCGAAGGAATTGTAAACCGTTGCGCCATAATCGTAGATATCTGCCTCTATCATTCTTGCCGTTTTCCACAATTTGAGCGATATAATATCACTTTGTCTCCGTATTTTTCAGTTCCACTTTGGCACTACGAATAATACTCCACGAACCACTGAGTGCCAGCCCTGCAATTATTATTGCAACGAATAAATCAGGCCATTTTGTGCCAGTGAAAAACACTCCGGCAGCAGCCAGGATTACGGCAATATTAGCAATAGCGTCATTGCGGCTGCAAATCCAAACCGATTCGCGATTACTGTCGCCGCTGCGATATTTATATAACAATGCAGCGCATATAATATTAGCAAACAATGCTGCAAATCCTATCGCTCCCATTATTTCTGCTTTTGGAAGTTCTGCAAATATTGCTTTATAAATTGTTCCGCCAAGCACCCACAGACCAAATATACCCATCGTACCGCCTTTTAGAAGAGATGCTTTTGCTCTTATATTTACTGCTTTACTCAGCACATAAAGAGAAATTGCATAATTTGCCGCATCACCGAAAAAGTCTAAAGCATCTGCCAATAACGATTGCGAGCCGGAATAAAATCCTGATGCTATTTCAACAAAGAACATACCGGCATTGATGAGTAAAATTACCCATAATATTTGCCGATAACGACAATCCCAGCCATGTTTTCCATTGGAAGCCTTGCAACATTCAGCCGGCTTTTTAACCTCCTCGCAGCAATTAGTCATGGGCTTCCTCCGCCACATGCTCGACCATGTCTTTTAGCACGCAAGCTATATGTTCATCGGCAACGCTGTAAAACACCTGTTTGCCTTCTTTACGGCTTTTCATCAATCGTGCGGCTTTTAGTAAACGCAAATGGTGGCTTGCCAGAGATTGAGATAATCCTGCCTGTTCTTTGATAGCTCCAACTGATTGTTCTTCATCCAAACAAGCAAGTATTATCTTCAAACGGCTTGCTTCGCCCAAAAGATTAAACATTTCAGCCAATTCGGTTATTTGATCATTATCAATTTTAACGGTCATATTGCACAACACTTATTATATATGAATAGCTGTTTATATGTTAGCAGTTAGGCGGAATCTTGTCAAATATATTTTTGACACTGCCATAAAATTTATTAAACTATAGAAAAAGCAGAAAATGCAGATAGTTTATGATAGACATCATTTAAAACCAAGGTAATTTATGGATCCACTTACACAAGGATTATTAGGGGCTGCTTTAGCCCAATCTTTTGCAAAAAAAGACAATTTAAAGGTCGCAGCAATTTGTGGTGCTTTGGGTGGCATGGCTCCCGATCTGGACGTGCTTATTCGATCCTCCAATGATTCCCTTCTTTTTGTAGAATATCACCGCCATTTTACGCATTCTCTGGCTTTTATACCCTTTGGTGGACTGTTGGTTGCTCTTGCGCTGTACCTGCTACTTAAGAGCAAAGCATCTTTTAAAACAATCTATATATTTACCACCCTTGGTTTTGCAACACATGGGCTACTTGATGCTTGTACCGGTTATGGAACCACGCTTTATTGGCCTTTTTCTGATATTCGTGTCGCGTGGAATATTATTTCAATAATTGATCCCGTTTTTACAATAACGTTGTTAGTTTTTATAATACTAAGCCTCATGCGAAAATCCTCCGTTTTAGTACGTGTTGGGCTTGGCTTGGCGTTTTGTTATCTTGCGTTAGGTTTTATCAAACATGAACAGGTAAAATCTTTTATGGGGCAGATAGCTGTAAGTAGAAACCATAAAATAGAGCGGATTCTCTTAAAGCCGACAATAGGTAATAATATATTATGGCGAAGTGTTTACCAATCAGATGGGTATTATTACGTTGATGCTGTTTATGCGCCCCCCTTTACCAACCCGATAATTCATGAGGGTAAAAAAGTTCAAGTGATCCATAAAGAAACCATATTCCCTGAGTTGGACGAAGATTCTGTCCAGCGAGCCGATATAAGGAGGTTTTCTTATTTTTCTCAAGATTTTATATACATGCATCCAGATTATGACAACATGATAGCCGATCTGCGCTATGGCACTTTGCCATATGATGATAAGTCTTTATGGGGAATCAAGATAAATCCATCTGAGCCGGAAAAGCATGTGAAATTTGTTAATTTAAGAAATATTAGCGATAAACATTATGATGAATTTTGGCTTATGTTAAATGGTGAATTTTCTGAATAATTCACCTTATAACCCCTTCTCCCCAAAAAGGGAGAGGGGATTTTTAACGTGCGTAAGGTGAGTGAATAATAGTTTTTTCGTGTGTTACGCAAAAAACGGCAATACAAACGCCGTAAAAGCACCAACGCACCACACAGCAATGCTTCCCCATAAAAAGCGAATATTCCATTTGTGGGCGGAATTACATTGCTTGGCAAGTTCCGCATCAGCAGGACATGTACGCCCCGGACGGTATATTGCCCATGCTGCAATGGCTAGAATTGAAAATGTTACGCCGAATGTTATATACTCATGCAGACCAAACCACCTAAGCCACGGTAAATAATCACCATAAAGTGAAGCAACCACCGCTCCCATGCCAAGGCTGACTAACAAAATTGGCAGGGCGCAGCAAAGCAATGTTGTTGCCGAGGCAAATAATATCAGCACTCCCCATTTCCTTGGTTTTTTTATTTCATCAGCCACAACAGCCTCCTCCATTTTTATTATTTGATTGCCCCTGCTTCGCAATGGGCCTAACGCCTCCGGCGACTAAAGACTCTTGTATAGGCGGACACGGAATATCAGCATATGAACAAAATACGCAGCAATCACCTTTAAGTGGTTTTAGCAATTCACCGCAACCCGTACATTCATAAAACCACTGGCAAGCATCCGTTGGCATCTCCTCCGCTTTAGAGAAGCCACATTTAGGGCAAGTGATGGTGGAGTTTAATTCTGTCATGCCGGATCACACTGATCTTGTTTTGTCATGCTGCGATATGTGAAGCCTTTTTCAATAAATAATTTGGTAAGCTGCTCATCGCTGAATTTTACTTTTTCATCGGCGCAAACTTTAATAATTCCTTCCTCTAAATCAGCTCCAACTTCTTTTACACCATCAATTTTCTTGAGAGCTTTGGCGGAAGTTTTGACACAAAACGGACAGGTAATACCGTCCACCCGTATGTTATATTGTACGTCAGCGGCAAATGCATTTGCGCTAAATGCCGTGATTGCAAATGTTGTAAGTAATAGTTTTTTCATTTTGTTGCTCCATAAATTAAGTTAAAAAATCACTCTAAATCCGGTACGCCATATGTAATCATTCTCTAATGCCGTACCATTCAAATCTTGTGCTACAGGAATTTGTATGCCCATTTCAGCAACCCAATCCTGGGCAGCATATTGAATGCCAGGAACAATAAAAACCGTTGTACCGCCACTGTTTGGATCGCTGATATTGTTTATCTGGTTTTTATCCTTATGAATCAGATTAGCTTCTAAAATTCCGTTGATAAAATAATCCGTATCGCTGCTTAATTTCACAGGTAGCAAACGATATTGCAGCGAGGCATCGGCGCGGGCAATATCTCCGGCTTCAAAGCCACCGGCTTCGTTGTTTGCACTATAGCTGATTTGACCATCAACCTCCCAATTAACGCTGCCGTAAGTGGCTACCAAGCCACCAAATGTATCCAATGAGCCAGTGCCTGTTTGAACACTCATAGGTAATTTGCCGGAGCTATCAGTTTTATCATCCTCACCGGTTGGTAATTTCAATCCGGCAAACGGTGAAATACGAAATGTTCCACCCTTAAAATCATTCTGGTAAACAGTATAACGCCCGAATATTTTGGTATCGCCAATGCCTCGTGCGCTGCGTGTGTTTGTATTGCTATCAAGTCGGCGGTCTGTATATGGTATGGTAGTAAACAAAGCAAAATCAGGAGTAACACCATAGACAAGTGTTGAAAGGACGCTAAGTTCGGTGCGGTCACGACCTGCACCGCTTGGATCTTCGCTGGATTTCGTGACGATAAATTGTTCACGTAAAATATACGCACCCTTGCTTACAGGAAGGGCAGTGTTGAAAGTTAGTGGCGCAGCAACGGCAATACCACTTTGAGCAATGCTGAATACAGCTAGTGCAAGAATTTTGATGCGCATTAATTATCCCCATAAAAATGTTTTAAGATGCTGCATTCATTTAGCGGCTTGCCCT
Organism: Alphaproteobacteria bacterium; assembly: GCA_024280585.1. Classification (GTDB taxonomy): domain Bacteria; phylum Pseudomonadota; class Alphaproteobacteria; order Rickettsiales; family UBA6187; genus JAJRPW01. The sequence goes on along the minus strand of JAJRPW010000167.1, from coordinate 466 downwards.
TACCCGGACAAAATTCAGCCAATTCTCCCAGGCTTTCTTTTATTGCTATTAAATCGGCAATACGTTTTTCAACTTCCTTAATTTTTGCAGATGCTTTTTCTCGTATATCAGCGCAATCAGCCTCAGGCATATCGCTAAGTTCCAGCAACTCTTTTATTTCTTCCAGGGTAAAACCAAGACTTTGCGCTTTTCGCACAAAACGCAGCCGCTTCACGCTATCCTCACTATAAACACGATAGCCTGACTCGGTTCTATCTATAGGCATAACAAGCCCTTTGCGTTCATAATAACGAACAGTATCAATCTTCACTGCGCAAGCTTTTGCCAACTTTCCAATGCTTAAACCAGACATAAAAACCTCCATATAAGGTTATTATAAACCTTTGACCATAGTCCTGAGTCAAGGAGTTTTTGAAAATATTTAACCTCTACACAATAAAATTATTTTCCAGCGACTCAATTCACC
>JAJRPW010000005.1 GCA_024280585.1 Alphaproteobacteria bacterium | reverse complement strand
TATATTGCCCCTATGATTATGGCTGGCATGGCGAAAAAAGCGATGGGCGGCGGTCTTGGCCGCATGGCTGGCACAGCGCTTGGTGCAAGTAATGCTGGCGGCTCAATGCTTGGTAAAGTTCTTGGCTCAGGGGTTGGTCGCGTTCTTGGCGGCGGTTTTCTTACCCGCATGATCGCCAAACAAATTATGAAGCGTATGTTCTAAACTGCTCAATAGAACTTTGCGCGACTGATACTTTAAATATTTCGAAAAGACCCAAGTTTTGACAGCTTGGGTCTTTTTTTATGCGGTCATCTATAACATTATTGTGACTTGAGACATTGCGTTTTCACGGTACTATCCTTATTGACAACCTCGTATAATATGTCATTAAATTGCGTTATTCAAAATCAAAAAATTCAAGGTAAATTTATATGGAAAATGTTGATGAAGTCACGTTGCGTCTGATTGTTTTTGTCGGCATTTTAGCCATTATGGCCATGTTAGAAATGATCATCCCTAAGCGCCCTCTTGGTTATTCAAAGCTAAAACGTTGGACAACTAATGCCTTCTTTATCGTCGCTGGCGCGGTTGTTATTCGGATTATGGCTGCACTCCCCGTAGCACTTGCGGCTGTGTTTGCTGCTAAATATGCCGCTGCAAATGGCTGGGGACTGTTTAATATGGTTGATCTACCATTTTGGGTTGAGCTTGTGCTCTCTCTGATTTTGCTGGATATGGCGATTTACTTTCAGCATTGGGCTTCGCATAAAATCCCAATGCTTTGGATGTTCCATAAAGTTCATCACTCCGATGTCGATATAGACGTCACCACGGCCATTCGATTTCACCCGATTGAAATTGGCCTCTCTATGCTGTATAAAATTATCTTAATCTTTATCATTGGTCCTGCTGCCGCGACCGTTATGCTATTTGAAATGATCCTCAATGGCTGCGCGATGTTTAACCATGCCAATATTGCCCTACCAAAATGGCTGGACTCAATCGTCCGCATTTTTCTGGTCACACCAGACATGCACCGCATTCACCATTCCAAAATCAAACAAGAAACCGATAGCAATTATGGTTTTAGTATTTCCCTCTGGGATCGCGTGTTTGGCACTTACATCGCCCAACCCAAAATGGGGCACGACCTCATGAATATAGGCCTAATGGAGCATCAAAACCCCAAGCCCACTGAAATATTCTGGTTGCTGAAATTTCCTTTTATGAAGGGTAAGAAATAGATATTTTGAAGCTAATTTCATATTTTACAATGTCTGATGCTAAATCTAAGAAAAAACAACACAAATACTCAGAAATATAGTTCTGAGTATAAGCCACACAAACTTAACACTTAAATTTTAAGCTTATCCATAGACAAAAGCCCTAGACGAATGGCCTTCACAACTGTTAATATCCGCGAATTCGTTTCTAAACGATCATATATCTCTTTAATATGATAATTCACGGTATTTTCAGTGATATTCATCAACATAGCAATTTCATTTGCCGTTTTATCTATGGCAAGCAACTCCAAAACTTCTTTTTGCTTCAAAGTTAATTTTTTCTGAGGTTTTGGCACATCTAATGTCCTACCTAATTGGCTTCCAATCTGACAATAACAAAAATGAAATTGTTCTGTGATAGCCTGCAATAATGATAAAGTATTCTTATCCGCAATTTCTGTTTTTTCGGTTCGCGCAAGGCCAACCCCTGCTAACTCACCTCGCGCACTATGAAGAGGTATGATAACACCATCTTGAAGCCCTGCATCTTCAGCTTCCTTTAATATATACTTATCTTTTTTTATGGTTAAAGGATCGTTCAGAACAAAATCCCACGTAAAGGCTCTTGTTGTTGTTTGACCATAAATAACAGCTGGATCCGTCGCAAAATAGTCATTTGCAAGATAATGGTTCATCCAATCTTCGGGATAATTTGAAATAACGCCATGTCCAGCCTTTTGATAAGACGCTCTGTGATCTGTTAGAAAACTATAGACAACACTATCAAAGCCAAGTTTCTTCAGAATTTCTGTATACAGACAAACTAAAGAGGAGTGCTGCGTTAGCTTATTACTGCTTTCAATAAAATCTTCAAAAACATAGCCCATACAAATACCTCAACACTGTTATCTAAAAAAATTAAGACTCCACAATTTTACGATTGCCTTTTATTTACTCTTGATATTTACGAATGTCTAAACTTAAACATCCGACGAATTCCACAAAAAAAATTCGCACGATCATTAATATTTAAAATGTAAGACTATATTATCAATACATTTTTCCTTTTATTTATGACAGTTTATCGAAAGTAATACAAGGGAGAGGGGTAAAAAATAGTCGAATCTACCCCTTAAAAACGGCAAAGGAACTATGACCGAATCATCGCCCCCAAAACCGCCCTGCCAAGATCATAGAATATCTCGTTCTTTAATTTCAAACAATGAAAAGAATTGCATTCTTTCAGAAGAAACAAACACTCAGATAAAAAGTGAACGACCACCCGCTAACAGGTGACTTCAAGTTACTGCTAAAGCCGTTCTATCGGCACTATGACCGACGAAAGAACCTAAAGAACGCTAAAGTCATCATTGGGATCTTCACGACAGCGCAAGCCAACATCCCCATCTAAAACAACATATCGGTATTTCGTCACCCATACGATATGGTATTTACAATCCCATACCGCATGACCTCCTCCTCTTTTATAATCTTTCATGCTTATAAAACATACATCTTTTTCCGCGCTGCCTAAAAGCGTGGGATTTACTCATCCCCTATGGGGGACTTTAAACACCCAACGCGATAAACCGTTTCGACCTAGCTGTTTTCTTCCTCAGCACTGCGCACCGCCTGTACTTTACCATCTTTAAGCGTTAAGGCTATTTTGCCATGTTTGAGGTCTAAAGCATCATTGCCAAAGAGATCTCGCCGCCAACCTTTCAGCACTTTAATATCCGCTTCATCATCCAGAGCGAGTTTTTCTAATTCTGGTGCAGAGGCAATCAGTTTTGGCGCGACGTTATGTTGGGCAGCCACTGATTTGAGCATCACCTTCAAAAGCTCAACTGTTGCTAAGGCACTTGGTGGCAGCTTTCTGTTTTTTGCCAACACAGGCAATTCATTAGGCTCCATATCTTTGCATTTTTGCACCAATTCCAACCAAATTTTAGCCTTAGGAGAACGCGCCTGACCTGCATTAATCGTGCGCAGTCGACCAAGTTCTTGTTCATTACGGGGTAATTGATTACCAATATCATAAATAGCATCATCTTTGAGAATGCGGCCACGCGGCTGGTTTTTATCTTGTGCCTCTTGCTCCCTCCATTGAGCAAGCTCTTTCATGACAGCCATGTTAATAGGCTTACGCGCTCTACCCTTAAGGCGTTTCCAAGCATTTTGAGGGTCTTGAATATAGGTTTCAGGGTTGGTCAAAACCGCCATTTCACTTTCAAGCCACTCACTGCGTCCACTATCTTCAAGTTGTTTTTTCAGAGATTTATAAATATCGCGCAAATACGTCACATCACCAATCGCATATTTTTCTTGCTTAGGTGTCAAAGGGCGACGTTTCCAATCTGTAAATTGAGAGGATTTGTCAAGCTCTATGCCAATAAACTTTTTGACTAAGCCTGCATAAGCCACGGATTCCCCAAAACCACACACCATGCCAGCGACTTGACTATCAAATAACGGTTTTGGGATCACACCACCTAGATTATGGATAATTTCAAGATCTTGCCGTGCAGAGTGAAAGACTTTAACAATATTTTCATTGGTCATCAAACTGAAGAATGGCGCAAGATCTAATTCTGACGCGAGAGGGTCAACCAAACATTCATAACCATCACACGCGATTTGTATCAAACATAGCTCTGGCCAGAAGGGGCGTTCACGTAAAAATTCAGTATCCACCGTCACATAATCTGATTGGCTCAATTGGTCACAAGCACTTTGTAGCGCCTCATTTGTTGTAATGATTTTCATTTTCGTAAAACATGCCCCCCAACACCAAAGCCAAAACCTTACGTTTTTGCCTTGTCAGTATTCTACTTTTCGTCTCAAACATCTAAAAATGATCGCGATAAAAGCAGAGTGCCTTACCGTTTGAATAAATATGTATTCAAACTCTTAATGAAACAAAATATTACCCATAATAATCAAGTTTCCGCATTAAGTTATTATACTCATGTCACCCAGCTACCCGAATTTTTCTTGCCCTTTTGGCTGCCTGAACTTCGTTCCATCCTTTTTCCAATGCTAAGGCATTGCTGCAAAGAATGCGCCTCGTCAGTCAACAAAATTTCGGCGAAAATTTTTTCGGGTTTCCGAGTAACATGAGTATATA
>JAJRPW010000166.1 GCA_024280585.1 Alphaproteobacteria bacterium | reverse complement strand
CATTATTTTTACCTGTTGCTAAATGATGAAGAAAAGCCACCCCAAATGGCCTAAGCTTTTCATAGTATTGTGATAGAATAAAACCGAAATCATAAAAATTCAGTTTTTGTTTTATGGCACTAACAACGCTTAAAACACTGAAGCAGTATATTTTATCGCATCTCTTCAACAGGCTCGACACCTAAAATCTCTAAACCAGAGGCAATAACAATTGCTGTAGCGTTTACCATACATAGACGGGCTGCTGTCAACTCTATATTATCCTCAAAGATAAACCGTAAATGTGGTATATCTGTGCCTTTGTTATAAAGAGAATGAAAATCACTCGCCAGTTTATTAAGATAAAAAGCGATTCGATGCGGTTCATGCGTAAGAGCGGCGCTTTCAATGGTTTTTCCATATTGTGCCAAACGCTTCATAAGGTTAATTTCAGCCTCATCATCTAACAAGCTTAAATTCACTTTTGATAAATCTATTTTATCAAACGACATATCAGGCAAAATTTCAGGCAACTTTCTAAACAGAACTGACTGCGTTCTCGCATAAGCATATTGCACATAAAATACAGGATTTTCCTTTTTTTGCTCAATCACTTTTGCAAAATCAAAGTCAAGTGGCGCATCATTTTTGCGGTACAGCATCATAAAGCGCACAACATCTTTACCGACTTCATCCACGACTTCCCGCAAAGTAACAAAAGTGCCTGCCCGTTTTGACATTTTAAACGGTTGCCCATTACGAAACAAATTCACGAGCTGGCAAATTTTAACATCTAACACGCCTTTATCATGACTTAACGCCGTAACAGCGGCTTTCATCCGTTTAATATAACCGCTATGATCCGCGCCCCACACATCAATCATTTTATGAAAGCCGCGATCAAATTTATTTTGATGATAGGCCATATCAGAGGCAAAATAGGTATAAGTCCCATCAGACTTCACAAGAGCACGATCCACATCATCGCCGTAATCTGTGGCTTTAAAAAGAGTCTGTTCGCGCTCATCCCAATCTTCCAACAGCTTGCCTTTAGGTGGTGGCAGCACCCCCTCTTCCACAATCCCACGCGACCTTAAATTTTCAATGGTTTCACGAACAATATCTTTATCGCCTTGGATCAAAGAACGTTCAGAGAAATAAACATCGAACTCAATGTTAAGCGCTTTTAAATCGTCGCGAATCATATCCATCATGGCATCAATCGAGAAATCTTTAAACCCATCTATCCAAGCGCTTTCATCTTTATCTAAAAATTGATCACCATATTTTTCAAACAAAGCCAGACCCACAGGCTTCAAATAGTCCCCAGGATATAGCCCTTCAGGTATCGTAATCTCACGCCCTGCCGCTTCTTGGTATCGCAAATAAGCAGAACGCGCGAGCACCTTCACTTGATTCCCCGCATCATTTATATAATATTCCTTCGTGACATCAAAACCTGCAAAATCCAGCACTTTTGCCAGCGCATCTCCAAAAATAGCCCCGCGACAATGACCAACATGCATCGGGCCAGTTGGATTGGCAGAAACAAATTCTAAATTGACTTTTTCTTGCGCCCCAAGCGTTGAACGACCATAGTCTTTTGGATTGGCCAAAACAGCAGAAATAATCTTATGCCAAAACGCATTCCCAATCGACAGGTTAATAAATCCTGGCCCTGCAATCTCGACCTTATCAATTTCCTCTTGGCTTTCGAGCTTTTCGATAATTTTTTGCGCCAAATCGCGCGGATTTTTAAAGTCAGAAAAACGCTTTAACACCATCGCCACATTGGTCGCAATATCCCCATGAGATTTATCACGTGGCGCTTCAATGCTCACACCTTTCCAAACCATATCGTCAGAAACAACACCGTCAGCCTGAAGCTGTTTTACGGCATCAAGGATAATGCTCTCAAAATGGGAAAATACGTTCATGATTTTTTTCTTTATTTTATATTTTATTGTCAATCAAACATGTTGCAGATAGGTAAGCAAAAGACACCCTATTGCAGAAATGGGTGAGATACCCATTCACGCATTAGAGCACATTAATATAGCCTAGCTCCCTATCGCAATTCAGGCGTATGGTCAAATATTTGACGATGCTTTTCAAGAGCATACAAATCCGTCATGCCAGCAACAAAATCCTTTACAGTCCGCGCTCTTGTATGTTCATCATGATCATCAGACGTATATGACCATTGAGACGGTAGTTTACTCGGGTGTTTTAAATAATAATGTGCAAGGTCTTCGACCACCTGCTCCGCATCTCCCATAATGCGTTTAATCTCTGTGTGATGATACACTTCATTCATCAAAAAACTTTGCAAAACCTTTAATTCATCTGCAAATCCGCTAGAAAACCGTACCAATTGTTGCTTCGCATTGCGCACATCATCAACCGATTTAGGTGCCCACTTTAAAACGCCCTGCTTTGTTTCTTCAACCACATCTTCCACCATAATCGTAATCAAGCGACGGTTTAACTCATAAATCACCCGCATGGTTTCTAAATTTGGATAAAGCGCTCGAATATCTGCTAATAACCGCGCAATCAATGGGATATCTTCAAGTTCTGAAATATCGTAAAGCCCGCCACGTAACCCATCATCTAAGTCATGATTATTATAAGCAATGTCATCAGCAATTGCCGCAACTTGAGCCTCAGCAGAGGCATAGCCAGATAGAATTAAATCATTTTTCTGATTATATTCAATAATTTCAATTGGCAATGTCGGCAACAATTCAGCATATAGTTTCGGATCAGCGGACAATAAAGGTCCATTATGCTTGACCAACCCTTCTAAACATTCCCATGTTAAATTTAGCCCATTAAAGGCAGCATAACGCTGCTCTAACTGCGTCACAATATGCATTGATTGCGCATTATGATCAAAGCCACCAAACGGACGCATCACCCGATTTAAGGCACGTTCCCCAGCATGACCAAAAGGGGTATGGCCAAAGTCATGAGCCAGCGCAATCGCCTCTGTTAAATCTTCGTCCAAATGCAAAATCCGTGCAATCGAACGCGCTATCTGCGCGACCTCAAGGCTATGGGTGAGACGAGAACGATAATGATCGCCCTCATGGAAAACAAAAACCTGTGTTTTATGGGCAAGACGGCGAAAAGCGGTACTATGGACTATACGGTCTCTATCGCGCTGAAAAGGCGAGCGCATTGAACAAGTCTTCTCATCAAATAATCGCCCCCTACTTTCCATCGGATTTGACGCATAAGGCACACGCTGCCAATCACCTCCTCCTAAAGGCGGCAATATAGACGGTTCTTTTGGCTTTAAAACATCTGACATAATATTATTATTTCTTTAATTCGTTTTAAAAAGTCTTAATGTTCTGATATAATGGCCTCAACTATAACATCTATGTGTCTTGATAATGCTCATGAAAGGCATTATATCAGACCATCAGTAAGACGCATCATAATTAGGACTTTTATCAAGGTAAGTTTTTAAGCAATATTAACACCCATTATGTCGATCATAACTTTAGTTTTAAAGTATGATAAGCGATGGATTAAAACGCCAATTGATGCAAATTTTAGGATATTTCGATGAGCACACAAAAATTTTCAGTG
>JAJRPW010000165.1 GCA_024280585.1 Alphaproteobacteria bacterium | reverse complement strand
CTGATAAGAAATCTGGCTGGACTAAGCGCGTCCACCTCCTTTTTAGATAATGGCAGCGGCTCATTATTGATCATACAGGCTAACAATTCTGCTGAAATTGGGCATGATGTAAGCCCTCTTGAGCCATGCCCAGCTGAAATATACAGCCCCTTCAGATACTTACCATCTGGGTAATTATTTCTGCCGTGATGTAAATCTGCATAATCCGTTTGAAATGCATTATAATCAGGCACTTGTCCAACTATAGCTCGGCGGTCTGGTGTCGCCGCCCGAAATGCAACTCGGCCTTTTAAGGTATCACATTCAAAAGCCTCTATATCAATCTGTTTATTCAGGTTTTTTACGTTCTCAAGATGATCTTCATTTCTAATATTTGGATCATTATCCCTGCTAAAAGTTGCTCCTACGCAATGATAGCCGTTAATTTGCGGTGTTATATAGCCATCATAGCACAAAACTGTTTTTAGATTCAGACGTTTCGGTAAAAAAGTTAGCTGCCCGCGGATTGATTCAATCGGAAGTGAACCACACTGCTTAAAACTCGTGGCGTCGGCCGCATTTGCAATCACAACCACTTCTGATTCCGATATTTTCTCCTTCTCATCAAAAATCTGCCAAACATCGTTATCCCGCACTACTTTCAAGATATTTTTATTATAAATAACATTACAACCACTCTCGTTTTTATAGGTGTCACACAGTTTTTTAGGGCTAATCATCCCTGCGGTTGGAAAAAATAACCCACTTGTTTTCAGTTTTACTCCGGAAATTTCCGAAGCTTCTTGCTTATTAATTTTTTTTACTAAATCTTTAGGAATAACAATATCTTCCAGTGACTTCTTAACCTTATCCTTTCGGAGTTCGATGATGCCACATTGCTGCCAGTCAATTCCAGAAAATTTCTCAATTTGTTTTAGGGTAAATAAAAATCCTTTGAGATATATTTGCCCTAAAATATCGTTTTTGCCAGTGATTAAAGGCATTATAAGCCCGGTTTGATTGCCTGAAGCACCCTGCCCGACCTCATTTGCCCGCTCTATTATAGTTACATCCCAGCCTTTGTTGCCCAGACTATAAGCCAGCGCAGTTCCGGCAAGTCCCGCTCCTATGATAACAGCTTTTTTTGAATTATAGTGATTATGAGGTAGGTTGTACCAGGGTTTTTTCATATGTTTTCCAGGTACTTAACGGGATGCTTTGTCGGTTATATAGCTTTCAAGTTGCGTTGTATCCAGGTCAAGATTTAGATTATATAAAGGCCCTTTTGCCTGCAATCCGAGCGTAACAGTCCTCTTTTTACTTGCCATATAGCCCAGTTTTATAATGGAATTTGTTGCCAGATTGCGCAAATTCATATTCCCTGCAAATAATCCGTTGGTAGTTCTGGTCGAAATTTTAAAGTCTTTTGCCTGCAAAAGCCCATTTTCCGCTGTGATTTTACCCTCTGCCGAGGTAAACATGGTCTTGCCCGAAGACATTTCTTTTTTCACGATCGATTCCATATCAATAACCGAGTATATTTTGCGGGATTTTTTCACTATGGAGTCGATATTAAAGCCTTTAAATGTGAGGTATCTACCGGAAAAATTTGAATTCATTTGCATTTCATTCATCCACTCATAAGGGCTTTTGCCGAAAGTTTTAAATGTTCCTCCAAAAACAAACTGGCCTTTAGTTGTATTATTTTTGTTAAACATGGATAGAAAAGCATCTAAATTTAGTTTCGATGCGGACACCGAAACACTCAAAAACGGCGCAATTGTTGTAACCCCGACAGAGCCTTTAACATCTATATCACCGCCGAAAGCCTTAGCATTTAATTTATCTATAGTTAGTATAGAGTCATTGCCCAGCTGTGCTTCAAAATTTATTTTATCAAACAAGGCCGTGCTGGTTTTTAGGTTGCTAAGGGATATATTTATTTTCCCCGTGAGTTTTTCCAGCCCCAGTAAATTAAAAGGTTCGCGTGACCAGCTCCAGTTACCTCTTGTTTTTGCAGGTTTTTTATTGCTTATATTTAGCAGTGATGTATCAAAACCCTTAGATTGTAAATTTACCGTAAAAGTTGGCTTTTCAGTTAGTAAATTAATTCCGGCATTTCCTCTTGCAACGGCGGTATCGGAATTTAGAAAAAACCTTTGGACATTAAAGATCCCCGGTGATATTTCAAGATTAAGCAGCGCATTTTTTATATATTTACCGTTGAAAATAAGATCTTTCCCGTCAAGGGATATATCATATTTTATATTTAAAAGACGCAGCCATGATGCCTCAAGACTCTGTTTTCCAATGTTTTTTATTAAGTTTCTTACCCATTCATCCAGCTTTGTTGTAAAATTGTATTTATCAAAATCCACCCTATCAATTTTTAAATCGGTTTTTATTGTAGGTAACCCGCCCCAGGTTCGTATTGAAATAAGGCCGTTAATCAACGTCTTATCAAAAGATGAGTAAATGTTATTTAAGGATATTTTTTGTGGTGAAATACTTAAATCCGAGGTAAATAAAAACTCCTGAAATTCACTATCAGGAATAAAAGAAATACTAGGAATCAGCCACATAAGTGCTTTTTTTAGGTTGCGCCCTGCCCCGTTAATTTTTCCCGTTAAAATCGGCCTTATCCCATTATTTTCGATTTCTCCAGAAAAAGTTACTTTACTTTCGCCCGGAAAATCAACGGAAATAGACTTAATTTCGGCTTCGCCATTAGAAATATCAGTGTCGATAATAACGTTGGATATTTTATTTTTATTATATAAAATTTCTTCAATAGTTAGTTTAAGTAACAGCGACAAGCTCCTGGGTAAGCTGAATTTAAAGTCGCTTAGGTTTGTGCTGTCCATTGTTGAAGCGTAATAATCTATCTCGGCACTTTCCTGCTCTGACTGCTCTTCTTTTGTACTTAATTTATCCAGGTCAATATTGCTAATATTTACATTGGATTTCCAGCTAATTTTATTACTGCTATCAGAAGCCCCACTGAGGTTTATATTGCCGTTAATACTCTCGGAAATAATAGAAATATCTTTGAAATCAGCAGTGTTCCTGGATATAGAAAAGGCGCCTTTCAGCTCTAGTCTCTCATTAGATTTTATTTTTGATAACATACTGCCAGATTCAAAAAAGCTCGTAGAAAACTTTGTTAAATTATTGATATTAGTGTTAAAAATGCCATTGATGGCTTTATCGGAAAAAGTGCCATCCAGTTCTAAATTTATGCTATTGGATGTTATATTTATGCTGGACTTCGCACCTTCGGCGAATTCACCGATGCTACCTTTGAAATTTATGACATGTTCATTTTTTGAAAAATCACCGTTAAAATAAAATGGGCCTTGTAATGAATCTACTGATATGTCGGCATTTATATAATCAATAACGATTCTGCTATCGCCGCTCGTATAGGCAAAACTGCCATTATACACAGTAAATCCTTTAGGAATATTAGCGCCAGCCAGCATGGAATTGGCTTCCAAACCATAAGATTCTTTAAGAGCTTCTAAGTTACTCTGGCCACTTCCAAGCTGCTCAATTTCCAGAACCGGATGAATTAACTTTATGTTATTAAAACTAATTTTACCACCTACTAAAGATTTAATTGATGGTGATACCTCCAAAGTTTCAACGTTTAGTAGCGACGCGCTTTTTGCTCCTGGTGGATTCTCAACGAGAAGATGTGTAACGGTTATTTTAGGCACAGGCAGAAATGTAACATCTATAGTTCCATTAATTTCAACTTTAAGGCCGGTTGCAGACTTTATAGTTGTTATTAATTGTTTTTTATACCCCTCCAGATCAACAAATAAAGGCGCGGCGGTTAGCACTCCAACGGCAATCAGTATAACTATTATTAATAAAAAAAGAAGTCTTTGCACTGATTACCCCGATTTACGCTATAGACACTATTTGCCTTTTAATTTATAAAACATTGGAGAGTTTATTACAATACACACAGGCAACAATATGTATGAAAAAATAAATGTGATGCAAAATAGTTTTTTAGAAAATTTAAACCCGGAGCAATTAGAGGCTGTTGAGGCGACGGAAGGCGCTTTATTGGTTTTGGCTGGTGCAGGAACTGGGAAAACCAAAGTGCTTACGTCAAGAATTGCCAATATTTTAGCGAAGGGAATTTTCCCCGGCCAAATTTTAGCAGTGACTTTTACCAATAAAGCGGCAAAAGAGATGGGCAATCGTGTGGCTGATATCACGCAAAATCGTTCGCAAGGAATTTGGCTCGGTACTTTTCATTCAATCGGCTCAAAAATATTACGCAGACATGCCGGATTAGTTGGTTTAGAATCGAATTTTACGATTATCGACACGTCGGATCAATTAAGATTAATTAAGCAGATTTATGCCGAAAGAGGGCTTGATGAAAAACGGTGGGATCCTAAAATAATGCTTGGAATTATTAGCAAGTGGAAGGATCGGGCGGTAACATCTGATAAGATGAGCGCTGCGGATAATGTCGATTTTGCTGGTGGGCAGGCGAACCTATTATACGTCGATTATCAAAACAGGTTGAAATCTCTTAATGCTGCTGATTTTGGCGACTTATTGTTGCATAATTTAACTATTTTTCAGAATAATCCCGATATTTTATCCGAATATCAGCGGCGTTTTCAATATATTTTGGTGGATGAGTATCAGGACACTAATATTTCGCAATATTTATGGCTGAGATTATTGGCGCAGAGACATAAGAACATATGCTGTGTGGGCGATGACGATCAATCAATTTATGGCTGGCGCGGGGCTGAAGTTGGCAATATTTTGAAGTTTGAGAAGGATTTTAAGGGCGCAAAAACTATACGTCTGGAGCAAAATTATCGCTCCACTTCACATATATTATCAGCTGCATCGAACCTTATTTCTAAAAATACTACTCGTTTGGGTAAAACTCTTTGGACGGAAAGTAGTGGTGGTGAGCCGATAAAATTAATGGCGATGTGGGACGACCAGGAAGAGGCACGGACTGTTGCAAATGAAATTGAGTCATTACAGCAGGTTAAAAGCCATAAGCTAAGCGAAATCGCCATTCTCGTTCGTGCTGGTTTTCAGACACGTTCTTTTGAGGAGGCGTTCATAAATCGTTCGATTCCTTATAGGGTTATTGGTGGTTTGCGTTTTTATGAGCGTCTGGAAATTCGTGATATTATTGCTTATATGCGTGTTGTTACGCAAAATAACGACGATTTGGCGTTTGAACGTATTATAAATACTCCAAAACGTGGGCTTGGGCCTTCAACTATTCAAAATATCAGGCAATATGCCCAAGAGCAGGGTGTTTCAATGTGTGAAGCTGTGAGGCTTATGCTTGAAGAGGATTTATTTAAGCCCAAAGTTGGGGCTGCACTTGCCGGTTTGATCGGCAACTTTGACCATTGGCGTTCGTTGATAGATGAAATGTCAACGCCTGAGGCTGTTGAGTTAATTGTCAAAGAATCGGGTTATTTTGCCATGTGGAAGGAGGATAAAAGTCTGGAGGCGCAAGGTCGCGTTGAGAATATCAAGGAGTTAATCCGGGCGTTGGATGATTTTGAAACTATAGCAGATTTTCTGGAGCATGTGAGTCTGGTTGCTGATATTGACGGGATGGATCAGGAAAATATGGTCAGCATTATGACTATACATTCGGCGAAAGGCCTTGAATTTGAGACGGTATTTCTTCCAGGTTGGGAGGAGGGGTTGTTCCCTCATCAGAAGTCTTTGGATGAAAAAGGCAGTTCCGGCTTGGAGGAGGAGAGGCGTTTGGCGTATGTTGCGATTACGCGTGCGAAGGAGCGGGCGTACATATTATTTGCCGCGAACAGACGTATTTATGGGCAATATCAGAGTAGTACACCGTCACGTTTTATTGATGACTTGCCGGTGGAAAACGTAGAAAAAATAGATAGCAACAATGGATTTAATTTCGGTAAAAATATCGAAAAACCTTCATATTCCGGGGCTCAAAAATCGCAAAATAATTCTCGTTCTGCGCGGTCAACTGCAAAAAGCCCGGAAGGTTTTACTGTCGGAAATCGGGTGTTTCATCAGAAATTTGGTTATGGAAAAATAACTGCGATAAGCTGTGATCAGTTGGATATTGCCTTTGAAAAAGCCGGTAATAAAAAGGTTATCGACCGATATGTTGAGGGAGCTTAAACGCTTTTACACGACCTAATCATCATCAAATTTTCTTAAATCCACAGGTGCTGAGCTTTCTAATTCTATACGTTTTTGGTGCTCTCTTTCTTTTTGCCGGGCTTGTGCTTGCTTGTCCTGGTTTTGTATTATACTGCCAAGTCTTTCCCGTTCTTTTTCTTCTTTCATGCGTCGTCTTTTATCGCCTTGTTTTTCCTGCTCGCTTTGTAATTTTGCCTGACGAACCCTCATTAAAACCTCATCTTTTTCCTTATCGGCCATGCGCTCATTAACTTGTTTTTGTCGCTCAAATGAAATATTTTCATGTTTCTTTTTCAGATCAGCTTCTTTTAAATTTTTTCTTTCTTTTCGTTCTTCGATATCAATGTCATGCTGGGCTTGTAATTTTTCTTGAATACCCTTCATTTTTTGTTTAATAAGTATGCGACGCTCTTTTCGTTCTTCGACGGAAACTTCATATTCTTCCTGTCTAACTTTTTGGACATTAACTTCGAGGGTTTTTTTCTCTTGCTTACGTTTTTTGCGTTGGGTTTGTTCTTCCTCGAATATTTCCTGGCGTTCTTCCTGTAGTCGTCCTAATTCCTCCTCGAGTTGTTTTTTCTCTTCTTTTTTTGATTCTTTTAGAACTCGTTCTTGTGCTTCGAGGGCTGTTTCTTTTATTTTATTGTGTTCGTCTGCAATTTTTTGATATTCTTCTACTTTACTTTTAAAATAGCTTAATGTTATTTTTTGTGCTTCGAGGGCGTTTCCACCGGTTTCAAGCATGGCTTCACGGACTATGGAAATATTACGAATGGATCCTTCCAGCTCTTTTAGTTTCTCGGGTATTTTGTAGAAAAATTGGGCTATTCGTAGCTCAAATTCATTGTCATCAAGTTCGAAGTCAATCAGAATAGAGAAAAATTTGGCAGCATCACGCGGTTTTAGCTTGCCGCCAACTTCAGCATCCATAGCTTTTATAAAGAGTTCGAAATCACTCTTTTCATGTGGTGTAAAAGACATGCTTACCTTTTTATTACAATACACTCTAATTAGAGCTATTATTGTAACAAAAAAGTGTTAATAAATTGTTAATCTCGGAAGTTTATGTATTGCAAAGGCAGTTCTAGCGACAGGGTCTTTAAAAAAGCCATAACCTCTTGTAAATCATCACGTTTTTTGCCTTCCACCCTCACCTCCTCGCCGCGGATTGATGCTTGTATTTTCATCTTTTTGATTTTGATTTCTTTCACGATTTTCTTGGCGATTTCGCTTTCAATTCCTTGTTTTACAGTAATTTTTTGCCTCAGACTATTGCCGGATGCTTGTTCAACAGTGCCAAAATCAAGGGATTTTGCATCAATTTTACGTTTGGTAAAGTGTACTTTCAGCATGGCATGAATTTGTTCCAACTTATAATTATCATCAGCAAGGACGGTTATTTCCACGTCGTCGCGTTCAATTGAGCAATTGCTACCCTTAAAATCGTAACGCTGTGTTATTTCTCTAACTACAGAATTTACAGCGTTATCAACTTCTTGCATATCCACGTTGGAAACGACATCAAAACTTGGCATTTAGTTACTCCTGTTTTCTTTTCTAATGGTTTGCATACTAAATATTTTACTATTTATTTTTTTGCCGTAAATCGGGCTATTGAATGATACTATAGTTTGTTTTCCAATCGCATCAAGTATTCCCAGCTCTTTTAATTCGATTCTTTGGTCGGAAAAAACCATGGTTAACTGCCCTTCATCTTCCTTATTTTTTTGGGCTATTGTAACCATTATTCTTCCGTTTTTTTTAACAAATTTGAGAACTTCGACGCCGCTGTCGAAAGATATGTTTTTCTGTATTAAAAAACCGGCCAGGTTGTCATCGAGGCTGATGTGACTTATTTGATCCAGTTCCCTGTCATAATAGCTTAGTAAACTGCCTTTTGCCACAATGGTAATTGGTGTAGGAGCGTCATAGTCCCAGCGCAATTTTCCTGGCCTGGACAGGTAAAAAGTGCCTTCGGAAATTTCATTATCAGCAGTTTTTTGTTCAAAAACTGCTATAAAAGTTGAGATGCTGTTCAAATATTTTTCGATACGTTTCATGTCACGTTTATATATAGCGACATCTTTTGAGCTCGCTTGGTTTGCCTCGGCGTCAAACCATACAAAAACAGCCAGTAATATTAATAAAATCCGTGTCATGCATTTTTCCTTAAGTGAGCAAAATTTCTCGTTTACCCGCGTGATTCGCTTGGCTGAGAACACCTTCTTGCTCCATTTTTTCTATTATATTTGCTGCGCGGTTATAGCCGATTTTTAGTTGGCGCTGTACGTAGCTAATTGACGCCTTTTTATCACGCAAGACAATAGCAACGGCCTGGTCATATAAATCATCACAGCTATTCGATTCGGTTGTGGCATCAGTTGTTTCTTCCTCCTTTGTGATATCTTCGACATAGGAAGGTTTTCCTTGTAATCTGAGGTGTTTTACGACTTTATCCACCTCCGCATCACCCACGAAAGGCCCGTGAACGCGCGTAACTCGTCCGCCGCCGGCCATATATAACATGTCGCCCATTCCTAACAACTGTTCTGCACCCATTTCGCCTAAAATCGTACGGCTGTCGATTCGTGATGTCACCTGAAAGCTAATACGGGTCGGGAAATTCGCTTTAATTACGCCTGTAATTACGTCGACCGAAGGTCTTTGTGTTGCCATAACCATATGAATTCCGGCTGCACGTGCCATTTGTGCCAGCCGTTGAATTGATGATTCGATATCCTTGCCGGCGGTTAGCATTAAATCGGCCATTTCATCAACTATTATCACAATAAATGGTAGTTTTATCATTTCTAAGGGCTGCTTTTCAAAAATTGGCTCACCTGTTGCCGGGTTAAAGCCGGTTTGTACGGTTCTTTCTAGTTTGTCCCCTTTTTTTATAGCATCTTCGATACGTTTATTATAACCGCTTATGTTACGAACCCCTAAATTTGACATTAGCCGATAGCGGTTTTCGATCTCGCGCACGGCCCATTTCAGCGCAACAACGGCCTTTCCTGGTTCAGTCACGACTGGGGCTAAAAGATGTGGAATGCCTTCATAAACCGACAATTCCAGCATTTTTGGATCTATCATGATAAACTTACATTCATCCGGCGAAAGCCTATATAAATAGGATAAAATCATGGCGTTCACCGCGACGGATTTACCCGAACCGGTTGTTCCTGCGATAAGAAGATGTGGCATACGGGATAAATCTGTCATAACCGCGTCGCCGCCAATATCTTTTCCCAGTGCAATAGGTAGTTTTATGCGTGGATCACGATACTCCTCGGTTTCCATAAGTTCCCGTAAATAAACAGTTTCACGCTGCACATTTGGTAGTTCTATACCTAGCAAATTTCGCCCTGGAATTACTGATATACGTGCGGAAATGGCGCTCATTGAACGGGCTATATCGTCGGCGAGTCCAATAACGCGCGCGGATTTTGTCCCAGGCGACGGCTCCAGTTCATATAATGTTACAACTGGTCCCGGTCGTACTTTTAATATATTCCCCTTTACGCCAAAATCATTGAGAACTTTTGCCAATAATTTAGCATTTTGCTCTAAAGAACGCTGATTGACTTTACTTTTAGCATCAATTTCAGGGGCCTCGGTAAGTAGTTCAAAGTCGGGAAGTTCAAATTGATCACTTGACAACTTTAGTGACGCTTGCACTGCGGAGCGTTTTTTGCGTACCGGTTTTTTCTTGATTTCCACGATTTTCGATTCTTTTTTTGTTATTTTTTTCTTAATTGTTGGATCCGCCCTTTGATTTCGCAAATTCCTAACCTTATTCATTAAGTTTGCAAAATAACTGGCTGATATATAAATATATTTAACAAAAAGACGTAACGTTTCTCTTATGGCAATATAGCTTTTTTTGACTTCAGATTTTCTGATGCCCGAAGAAAAACAAAAGCAGATTAAGAATACTAAGGAAGATACTGATATATAACCATATATTGTAAGTGGCGCTGTGAATGATCTATATATTAAATCGCCCCAAAATCCGCCCAAACCCACGTAAAACGGCCATTTTTCGAATGGGTCTATTGAAGATGCTATGGCAGCCAGTGCAAAAGTTGCTATAATCAGGCATAAAAATCTTGCGCCAAGCCATTTTATTTTGCCTTTAAATAAATGTCGGTATGCCAGAGAAATAAGTAATATAGCTGGGATAAAGGCGGCGAAGCCTACAAATTGCAAGAGAGGGTCGGCAAAAAACGAACCCAAACTGCCGAAAATATTGCTGGGATCGTTACCTGAGGCTTTATTATAGGACGGGTCAAAAGGGTTGTATGAGGCCAGTGAGCCGAACAAAAAAATGCCGACAAATAGGCATAAAAACCCCTTTATTTTTGTGTATCTGTTCATAAAAAGATACTGTAAACGACCCTTAAACATATCGGACTCTATAAAAATACGGCATGCAGATATCTATACAACATAGTTTTGCAAAAATCATCAGGAATTTTTGCCGCCTGAAATAAATTCAAGCCATTCATCTTCGTTCATGGTTGTTACCCCGAGTTCATTGGCTTTTTTTAGCTTGGAGCCAGCTGATTCGCCCGCCACAACGTAGTCAGTTCTGGCGGATACCGAGCCGGAAACTTTTGCGCCCAGACTTTCAGCCCTGGCCTTTGCTTCAGCCCGAGTTATTTTTGCTAAACTGCCAGTGAATACAACGGTTTTGCCCGATATTAGTGACTTAGATTGCGGAGCTTCCACATCTTTAATATTTAATAATCCGGATAGTTCTTTTATAGCTTCAACATTATGTTTTTCCTCGAAAAATCGTGTTATTTCATCGGCAACTTTGCCGCCAACCCCATCAATTGCAAGGAGGTTTTCATAGTCATCACCCTTCATGGACTCAAACCAACCGTCAAAACTTCCGTAATTACGGGCTAAAAGCTTTGCAGTTCCGCTTCCTATGTAGCGAATTCCAAGCGCATAAATGAAGCGATCCAACCCTATATTTCGCCGCTCATTAATGGCTTGAAAGAGCTTATCCACCGATTTTTTTCCCCAGCCTTCCCGGTGAGCCAGCGATTTTAACGGATCCTTTTCATCACGTTCTTCCAGATAGAATATGTCAGCAGGCTTGGCAATTAAGCGGTCTTTCCAAAATGTCTCAATCTGTTTTTGCCCCAAACCATCGATATCAAAGGCACTTTTAGAGACAAAGTGCTTTAATTGTTCGACGGCTTGCGCGCGACAAACAAGCCCGCCGCTGCAACGTTTTGCCACCTCCCCCTCCTCACGAACGGCATGGCTGTCACATATCGGACAGCGATCGGGAAATGCAAATTCCTTCGATTTTACAGGACGTTTAGCCAAATCTACAGCCACAATCTGCGGAATAACATCCCCTGCCCTTTGAACCACAACAATATCGCCTTCGCGTATATCTTTTCGCCTTATTTCATCTTCATTATGCAATGTTGCACGTGAAACAATTACGCCGCCAACATTTATTGGTGTCAAATGTGCGACAGGAGTTAAGGCGCCGGTTCTACCAACCTGAATATCAATTTTTTCCAGTAAGGTTTTTGCCTGCTCTGCCGGGAATTTATGGGCTATTGCCCAACGTGGTGAACGGCTGATAAACCCCAATCTTTCCTGCCAGTCACGCCGATTTATCTTGTAAACTATGCCGTCAATATCATATTCCAGATCCGGCCGTTTTGCGTATAAATTGTTATAATATTCAAATATTTGATCAACCGACCGCAACTCCTGAACCAAAGGATTAGTAATCAGCCCTAAACTTTTGAAATATATATTAATATTTGATTGGGATTTGGTGCTATTGTCGCTGATTTCTCCCATTCCATAAACAAAATAACGTAAATTTCTGCTGGCCGTTATTGAAGAGTCAAGCTGTCTGAGGGAGCCGGCGGCGGCATTGCGCGGATTTGCAAAGATTTTGGCGCCAATTGCCTCCTGATTTATATTAAGATTTTTGAAATCAGCGTGAGACATGTAAACCTCACCGCGAACCTCCAAAATTTCGGGAAAGTCCCCTTCTAATTTTTGTGGCAAAAATGTTGCTAAATTTGCCGTTATATCCTCGCCAACCGCACCATCACCACGCGTTGCACCTTGAACAAATACCCCGTTTTCGTAACGCGCAGAAAAGGATAGCCCGTCAATTTTAGGCTCGGCGAATACCACTATTTCCTCTTGCTCATCCAGCCCTAAAAACCGCCTGATTTTATCGTAAAAATCCTCGATATCTTCGCGTGAAAAAGCATTTGCCAGCGAAAGCATCGGAACTTTATGAGTCACTTTCGAGAATTTTCCGCTTACCGCGAAACCAACTTTTTTTGATGGGCTATCAGCCCTTATAAGGTGCGGGAATTGCGCCTCAATTTCTTCGTTTTTATGACGTAAAGAATCATATTCGGAGTCACTTATCCGTGGCTCGTCTTCGCCGTGATATAACTTATCATGCTCAGCTATTTTTTTTGCAAGTTTTTTTAGCTCTACTTTGGCTTGTTTACTCGACAATTTAATTTCAATCATGACCACCCTTTGAATTTATCCACAGATTTTATATAGGCAAATAATATAAATTAACAGTGTTTTGTTGTGCATTTGTATAATTTTAGATACATAACCCTGGGTTTTTTTAGTGCATATTTTTTTAACCTTTTATTGTCGTGAAAAATGGTGTAGAATGGCCTATATAGATATTTTGCAATGTGGATTTTAGGCGTATTATGGCAAAAGAAGTTAACTTTGGTAATATTACTACCACCAACGGCCAAACAAAAAGCACAGGGATTTCAACTGGTTTAGATAGCACTGCGATAATTGATGCGGTCTTGTCACCAATAACAAGCAGAATTTCAAATACTGAAGATATTATCGAATCCAATGATGCAATAATTTCAGCTAGTGGAGAGCTTAAAGTTTTGCTCGATCGCTTTCAAACTGCATCAGAATTTTTAAGTGCACCGGCAGGCGTTGGCAATCAGAATAATGACTTTTTTAAACATACCACGGCTAGTGTCATTTCAAGTACAACGACGGTAGCTTCGAACTATCTTTCTGTTACAACCGAGGCCGGTGCAACGCTGAATGATTACGATATAACCAGCATAGTCACTGCAAACGCACAACAAATACGAAAAGATGGATTTACTAGCCAAACAACAAGTGTAGTCGGCAATGCATCAATAATTGATAATTACCAGGCAAGTTTGGGCACAGTTTCCCTTAATGTTTTAAATTCGTCGACACCAATTACATTTTCTAACGATATTCAAGGCAATAAAGCTACTATTGATATTGTTTTTACTGGTGATTACAGCGAATTTGAAGCCTTGGATGAAGTAAAATTTAGCACCGGCACGACTCTTACATTCGGCGCTTTGGGTGGCGATAGCCTGGATATAACAGGCACATCCACTGTCGCTGGAGTTGTTGCTATTATGGCAACTTATATGAACACTAAAACCAGCGGGGAAGAGGCTCGTTATGAATATTCAGCAAGTGGGACAACCCTGACCGCCACAAGGAACGTAGCTGGCAGCAACACTGAGGTTGGCACCAGCATGGCTATTGATGCGGATTTTTCTAAGAATGCTGATACTACAATGCTGGTTAAAATTGGAAGCGGTACTGCATTAAATAATCCAGTTGCTGGCAATGTAAATGCACTTGGCACAGACGGCCATGCTGGCACCACCGCGCAGGCAGCAACTATAAATGTTATTTTTGGTTCACAGAATCTGTTTGATGCAACGGACGAATTAACATTCGGCGCAACAACAATAACATTCGGCGGAACTGGCAGCGCAGATATAGATATTTCAACAGATACTACCCTGGATCTCAAATTAGACCGAATCGTTACATATATGAATACAGTAGCTTCGGGAACTGAAAGCGCATATACTTACTCTCGCGATAGTTCTGGCGTTATAACTGCTACTCGTGATAGTTTGGGAACAATTGCCACGGTCGGCAGTGATCTGACTGTTTCAGCTAATTTTTCGAAAGGAACAACTGATAAAACCCAAACAGTCGCAATTGGACAGGGCTATAAAAATAATGGCTCGGTTGCAGGAAGTGTAAATCGCAAAAACACGCTTGTTAGTGGCTCAGTTAGCCAAAATGGTGTCGATGGAGTTAATGCGGCAACAAAAGCGACTATTAGTATTGATTTTACGAATAATTTGTTTGATTCGGCTGACTCGCTCATTTTTGGTAGCGGTGGCGGCTCCAGCAGCCTGACTTTTGGTGGCGGTGGCGGCACTAGCATTACTGTTGGTGGAGATTTGCCCGCAACATTAGTTAACATAGCATCATATATGAATTCACTCACCACAGGCGATGCTGTGGGTTACACGTTCACAACTGACGGTGTGGATAGCTTGGTTGTTACACGTGATGTGCTCGGAAATAATGCTAGTGTTAGCACGGATATTAATATAACTGCTAATTTCTCAGGCGGCGCTGATACAACAACTAACCTTGTAAAAATCGGATCTCAAGCAGCCAACATTAACCCTGCAGGCGGTGCGCTAAATTCCCTGGGAACTGAGGGGGTTAATACAACCGCAATAAGCGATGGAAAAACTACTCATATATCGACCCTTTCTGGTGATATCACGATTAATTCCGTTGAATATTTTGCTGGAACCAGTTCGGCAACCAGCTACACCCCCAATCGTCTTGAATTTAAAGCAACGGTTGGCGGTGTGACCTATACTTCACGCCCTGTTGAATTGGATGGCGGCGCTATAAATGCTGCTGCAACTGGTACAGGCGATAATTTTCTTGGCAACAGGCTTCCTTCCGGAACGGTTATAACATTTGTAAAAGATGGGGATAGCGACCTAACGAGCGGCACAAAAGACGTCACGTTCCAGCTTACTGTTGGCGATGAAGCGACGATGAATAATTCTGGAGCTGCCGACTCATATGCGACCAGCATCAACACCTGGCTTAATTCTACAAATGATATAACTACAACGCAAAGTCCGACAGTTCCTCCGCTTAGAGCCGGAACATTCAGTCTTGGTGGGGTTGATATCACTTTGAATGAAGGTGATAATTTACAGGTTATAAAATCAAAAATTAACGCCGTTTCGGCAACTAGCCGTGTTTCTGCCGATATAATAAAAGTAAATGATAATAGTTATAGTTTGCTGTTAAAATCTATAGATACCGGAGCAGATGAGAAAATAATTGAGTATGGTGATTCGGGCGCGGGTGATCCATTATCCGGAACAATCCAACTGGGAGCTGATAACGTTACGTTTACTCAAGTTCAGGCCGGTTCTGATGCAAGTTTTATCATAGACGGCCTGACTCTTACCAGAAGTTCCAATGTTATTAGCGATGCTATTGATAAGATTACATTCTCTCTTATTTCAGATACACCAGTGTCTACTCCACCAACGTTATCAGTTAGTATCACAGCTGATAACAGTATTATAAAATCAGGTGTGGGCGATTTTATCACAACATATAATGAATTGAAGATATTTATTGCCGAACAAAGCCAAAGAGATGAGGATAATCAGCTTGTTGAAGGAGCCATATTGGGCGACGAGTCTATTTTAAGTGATGTTTTGGTAGGGGTAAACAAGCAGTTATCTAGGCTGGTGGCCGGTATTTCAAGTGGTGACGCTAACAGTTTATTTGCGATAGGAATTGATACGATTGACTCTCCTGGCGCTGGCGATAGCCCGGAAGTAAGGAACTTGTTTGTATTGGATGAGTCTAAATTTGATGCAGCTTTAGCCGCTGATTTCGAGGCATTTAGAAAAGTATTCGTCTTTGATTTTTCTGCTAATTCTCCTGAGCTTAGTGTGTTTTCGCGTACTAATGCAGTTACGTTAAATAATTTTCAGCTTGATATTGATACAACAAGAGCTGATGGCAATAAAGTCAGGGTTTTAGATTCCGGCGGAACGTTTTTATTTAACGCTACTCTGAATGGAAGCAGCATAACTGGTCAGGCCGGAACTGCACTTCAAGGGCTGGTAATGGTTTATACCGGCGATGGCAGTGATAATATTGTAGTGACTTTGACACAAGGAATTGCGGATAAAATATATAATTATCTGGATAATTATCTGGAAGATGGTGGGTTAATGGATAGTTTTGTTGATTCTTTTCAGGAGAATAGCGCAAGGCAGCAGGATAAGATTGATAGGGATACTCTAAGATTGATCGCTGAAAGAGCCTTGGAAGAGGCTAAGTATTCTCGTCTGGAAGCTTTTATTTCCGGGATAAACGACACTTTATCATTTATTGAAAGTCAAACCAGTTTTGATAGCAAGTCTTAAAAGGAGCATTAATGGTCTATAGTAATCAGTATGGTGCATATCAAAAAGCTGGCGAAACAGTCAGCGAAATGCAGCAATTAATTATGCTGTATGACGGCACGATAAACTTTGTTGAACAGGCGAAGGATGCCATTGAAAATAATGACCCAGAGGGGCGTTATAACAAATTTAACAAGGCAATTGCAATCATTGCCGGTCTGAATTCATGCCTTGATTTTAACGAACAAACGCACGATACAGCAACAGCGCTGGATGAATATTACCGTGATTTGGATATGCGTATGCTTTATGCGCAAGCCAGCAGCAACCTGGAAGATTGCAACAAAATAGTTGAGGATTTAAAAACTATGCGTGACGCCTGGGTTGATGTAGCAAAACAAACTAGTGAGAGTCGGGGTGTTGAAAAAGAAGTCGAGTCCGAGATAAACCAGGCTGTTGAGTCGGCCGCGGTTATAATCAATGACAATCCAGATGGCACAATTGAGGTTGAGATTGATGCCTAGGTTCTGTTGTGAATTTTTCCATAGTGGCCTGCAAATGCCAATTTTCTGCGCTTCCGTTTCTCAAGTACTTTTACGTACGTTGCGATACGGTTCTCAAAAAACAGCATTTTCGGCTCACTCTGGAAATTTTACAACAGAACCTAAAAAAGCGTCTAAATTTCCGGCATAAATTGCTCTATACTGGTCGGTAATGGGGCGTGTTTTTGATACTCATAGCTTTTAAGGGCCGATCCCTCATAATCATCCTCTAAATCAATGAAATTAGTTTTTTCTTCGATTTTATGAAACTGAAAAAAGGTTTCCGCATCTATTAGCTTGTTATTATTTGTATATGTTTTTGGCACAAATTCAAATAATAGCGAACCATCGACTTTGAATGATCCGTTATTGGAAAATATTTTTTCCATAAACGTCTTGAACATGGATTCGTAATCATCGAAATCCTCACTATCCGCTCTCACAGCCCATTTCGGCCGAGCATACCTGTCACCAGCGTTGCTCACGCTGGTGATTTTATCACCAATAAAATCCATCGTCAGTATCTCCCAATACGTCAAAAGCTCCCCTTAGCGGGGATATGATTATTAGGTGAAATGAAAAGAAAAATCAAGCGATTTTTATATATTTTTAACCGAATTCGCGCTTAGCCAGCTCAACGGCAGACCTTAGCTCAATCTCATCAATTATCGTTACTAATTCGGGATCATCGATGTTTTCTCGCCAGGTTTTTATAAGATTTTCAAGGTTTTGCAAGGTAGATTGCGGCAATTCGCCGGTAAGCAATCCCATCCTTATTTCATCCAGATTATCGAGTATATCACCGCCTCTTTTTAGCACCTTACTTCTGGACTCCTGATCCGAATCCACCTCTTGCAAAGCCAGCAAAGACCCGAGCGGATTCACCGCAGCCAATGACGATGTCGCCGTGGCTTCTTCAGCCGCTCCGCTTACCAGGCCAGCAAAATTCCCACCCGAAGCTTTTTCTTTCGTTTTTTTACCTGATGCTGCCACGTTGGCATTGTTTACATTAGAAACTCTCATGCCCAACCAATAACACAATTTGCAAGAAATTCAAACTTAATTAATTTAGGCAAAATTGGCTATATACACAGCGAGCTCTGCGAAATTAAAAGCTGAAAAATATACTGGATTTTCAATCTATAATATGCAATTATGTTCCATAATGGAACATAATATCGTTTATTGCATTTTTATTACATAATGATAGTGATATGAGGCGTATTTTAGGGTATAATTAATATTATTATAACTGGCACTTCGGGGGGATATGCGGAAAATTCTGGAAAAACTTTTCTCTAGCGCACGTAAAAAGAAAGGCTTTAGTTTAATAGAGTTATCAGTTGTAATTTCTGTTGCAGCTGCGGCTACGGTTGGGTTTTTATCCTGGACACAACCACCATCAATTGCAGACTCAACCAAATCTATTGAAACACGGGATAAAATCCGTGAAATTTCACGCGCTATGGAGATTTTTCGGGTTAGGCAGGGGCGCTTTCCATGCCCGGCTGATCCATATATCGCACCAAATAACAGCCGCAACTCAACAGGTGGCGCCGACGCATACGTCAATGATTTCGGCATGGAGGACTTGGACACAATCACAGAAACAAGCGGCACAATAACTCAAGGAATCGACTGCCCCAATATTGTTGGCTCAGTACCGGTGCATTCGCTTGGCCTTTCTATGGAATATTTGATGGATGGGTGGGAAAGACGCTTTACATATCACATAAGCGACTCACTTTGTGGGTCTGATGCTGGAACTAATACAGGAGTCACTGCAACAGCAAGCTCATTAACCGGCTGCACCAGCCTTGATTACGAAAGTAAAACCGGGAATATAACAGTGACGGACGGTAGTAGTAATTTAACGACAGAAGCGGCCTATGTGATTGTGAGTCATGGTGCAAATGGCACCGGCGCATTCCTGCCAAGCGGAGTGAAATCGGCGGATAGCGTTAATGCAAATGAACTGGAAAATTCCGATGATTATAGCTCTATAGACAATATTTATGTGCGCGCGAATCATAGCGCAACTTTCGATGATATCGTCTATTTCAAAACGAAAGTGCAAGTGGAACGCCTTACAGATAGCTCCGGCAAAAAACATATCAGCGTTGCCGATTGTGAGTTAAATTCACAAGCACTGAAGAATATTACCAAGACAGAAATGGATGTGATGGATTCACAATTGCAGGAATATAAACAAGCCTCAGCCAACACCGGCCATGAGGTTTCGATTGGTGTTATGAAAGCAATTCAGACTGTTTGCGTTAGCTATTATGGAGCTGTTGCAGCAACAGTTAAAACAGCCAATGACTGGAGCGGCGCACAATGCCCAGGCAATAACGATCCGGGAACAAATGGTTCAACTTATTGCGCCGCAACCGATCAGTGTACATGCCTGGATAAAAGCTGGGATGGGAGTTGTACATCTGATTGGAGTGTATGTATTGCTCCTTCAGCCATCGCCGGCCTGATACTATGGCTTGATGCCACTGATAGTAGTACAGTTATCAATTCTGGAGGAGCAGTTTCGGCCTGGAACGATAAATCAAGCGGTGGAAATAATTTGACACAAGGAACTCCTGGCGCGGAACCAACGACGGGTACTCAAACAATCAATGGACTCAATGTGCTTTCATTCGATGGTGGTGATTATCTGGCAACGATAAATACCCCACTGCCTGATGGAGGTTATACGGTTTTTGTTGTGGCTCAACACGGGGTTAATGGGGTTAATGATGCTATAATAGCGCAACGTTTCGGAGGAAATGGCCTTCGCTTGCAATTGGACTTCAGTCCTTCCAATAATATACGACATATCATAAGAGATGATGCTGCTGTTGCCAACGGCAGTACAAGCGCTGGAACTTTTGGAGTTGATGTAGAGGCTATTATTACAGCTATATCTCTAGCAAATAGGTCATCTAATCTATATATTAACGGAAGTAGTCCGGTTTCAGTTAATAATAGTCTTGGAGTAACTGCAGCCGGTGATGGTTTTGCGGTTGGTAGTATTCTTGCAGGATCTTTAAGCCTTGGCTTAGTCGGAGAAGTAGGTGAAATTATAGCATATAATACTGCGCTTTCTACTGCTGATCATAATATTATAGGTGCGTATTTAAGCGATAAATGGGGAATCACCTGGACTACTGTTCCTTAGGTGATCGACGCAATTTCATAACGCATGCTAAAATAACGAGGAAAAAATGAGAAAGTTTTTTGGAAAGATTACGGAGAGATTGCGGGACAAAGCCGAGAGCATTGCGTCAGCCTTATGCTTTGCGTCGTTTTATCGTAAATGCTCTGAGTCATTCCAGCGAAGGCTGGAATCTAGTCCCAAACATAATATGTATGAACGGAGTGAGTTCTTAATGAATCAGATTAGATCTTTTTTAGGACTGGATTCCAGCCTTCGCTGGAATGACTCAGAGTTTATATACAAGAATAATACAAAACATATTGGCACAAAAAACTTCCAACGCGGATATTCCCTCGCTGAGCTGTCCATCTCTACAAGTATTATAGCTATGCTGGCTGTTGGCGGCCTTGGGGTTATGCAGAAAAAAAATGAATCCGACCGGGTAAAAGAAACTTATGCGCATATAGAAAAAGTACAAACTGCGCTGGCCGGCTTTATCCGATCGAAGAGATACGTGCCGTGCCCTGCCCTGCCGGATTTAAGGGAAACCGATGCCAATTTCGGAAAATCAATCGCAACAACAATGACGTTGGGAGATGCTGCGACAACGGGCAATCCGGTAGATATAACCGTTAACGGCAATTATAATACCACAAGCAATACATGCGCGAATAATGGCCTGATTAATGGAACTGGCATGATTCCTGTGCATAATTTGAACCTTGATGACAAATATGCCTATGATGGTTGGGGCAGAAAATTTACCTTTAGAACAGCAAGCGCTTCTGGGGCAAAAGAAGATTTCGACGATGATTATTTCGCCGGCGATTTGGCTGTTGTGAACTTAAAAGGTGTACATAAAACCAATATAAATGACTCTCCGCCAAATAATCAGGGCGCAATTTATGTGATAATCAGTCATGGCGGCAACGGCAAAAATGTCGTATGGCGTAGAAACAATCGCACAACAAGTAACTCACCTCCGGCTCAGGCAACAGGAATTGAAGCTACAAATACTGACCATAGCTTCAAAGCATATATCCAGGATAAACCCAATGCAAGTTTCGATGACATCGTTGGGTATGGCAAGAAAGAAAGCATCATTCAGCCGAAACAAATCACATCACCGATTGCAATTGACTCACAAACCTGCGAAAATTCTCAGGCATTAGTCGCCGATATTCGAGCGGGAACAGATGTTTATGGCACATATGACGGCACTTATGCAACGACATACGCGCGTATATATGCCGGCGCAAAAACATTGGCGAAACTGTGTAAAAATGCACCTTCGAATACAATTTCACCATCGGATGTAGCAGGCCTTAGACTTTGGTTGGATGCCGCAGACACAAGCACTCTTTATCAAGCAAATACCTGCACCACAACCTTAGCTGTTGCAGGAACAGACACGGCAGGATGTTGGGCAGATAAATCAGGCCATGCTAATAACGCAACAGCAGCCAATGAGCCAACTTATAATTCCGCTTCGATAAATGGCAAAAATGCTTTGGATTTTGATGGAGCTAACGATGTTTTCACTCTGGCTTCACAGCCGATAGTCGGCACGATTGCAAGAACTATAATTGTTGCTGCACGAGCTGACGTAAAAAATTATGGAGCAATGGTTTCTTTAACAAGTAATGATGGCGCGGGAAGAAGATATGGCCTAAGCCCCTGGGTGTCAGTTAATACAAATGTTGGTTATAGAGACTTCAACCAAAATATTCAAGACGCCACCATTCCTTCAATTGTGACAGTACAAAACGCCGCTAATAGCGATGCTAACGCCACGTCAGGCTGGAAAAATGGAACGGCAATGGGGCAAACAGGATCAGGCTCCGCTACTATTAATACGATTGCAGGAACGGCAAAAATTGGAGCAACTTTTAATTCGGGTGTCTATTATAACGGAGAAATAGCCGAAATATTAATCTATAACCGCGTTATTACTCCCTCCAAACGCACTAAACTTGAAGCCTATCTCGGTGATAAATGGGGTGTAACAGTTGCAGGTGGCTCGTCAGTTGCATGCCCGACCGGCCTTACATGGCGCAAAAGTGACGACGCGCCAGAGGGTAAATGCCAATGTGCCGCTGGCAAAATAGCCATATCCGGCACAACAAGCATTAACGCATGTTATAGTGGTAGCGATAATACCCTCGGTGGCTGTGTTACTGAGGTTGTAGCACCAATATACTCAAACGGCCCTTCAACAACCGGGATGTTTATGTGGCTTGATGCCAATGACTGCACGACAATAACGATCGATAGCACCACATCAACTGCCAATGTCAGCACATGGGCAGACAGAGGGCCGGTCGGTAATGATGCAACTCAGGCTGTAGTTGCTTCTATGCCAGATTATAAATTATCCATACAAAATACCTTGCCTGCAATTAGCTTCTATGATGACTCAAATGCAGATAATTTTGTTTTGCCTAGTATGGCATCATTCACCGCCGGGGAAGTGTTTTATATTATAAAGGCAGACACTGCAGGCAACCAAGGGTCTTGGGATTATACGAATATTGCTAGTGACTCAAATTATTCCCTGAGCGGAGTTATCTACGATAAATTCCTAACTGCTACAAGACATAACGTTGGAACTCCAACAACAGCGATTACTCAGTTTAATATTTATAATACAGCGGCTTCTGGCACAAATTGGACGGCTAGACTGAACTCAACAACGGAATACACAACAAGTTCAGCTACCTTCGCTGCAGGTGGAGTTACTCCTACAATAGGTATTAATAAAAGCGCTTTAGCCTTTCAGGGCGACTTTGGTGAGATAATTCTGTATGAACGAGAACTGCCAACTTCAGAACGCAAAACCGTAAATCAATATTTATCGGATAAATGGGATCTATTTATTGACCCGCTTAATTCAGGCAACAGCACGAGCAAGGCTAGTCTTAAATTATGGCTGGATGCTTCGGATAACGGAACTTTATTTAAAACAAGTTCCTGTTCGGGTGCCGTTGCTGGAAATACAGACGGTGTCGGTTGCTGGAAAGATAAATCAGGCAGTGGCTATAATGCAACACAATCTGCGACTCTGAACAAACCAAAATATACCTGGGGCGGGCAAAACAATAAAGGGGTACTGACTTTTGATGGGGCTGATGATTTCATGAATGAGTCAACATTTGCCTTAGGCACCAAAGCTTCGACATTTGCTGTTGTTACACCAGGGACTGGAACGGGATTTAAGCGAGTAATTAGTAATGAGTTCAATTGGAGAGTTGGTGTAGGAACAACAACAAACTATTTTTCATCTTTTTATGGTGACAATAGTTCTTGGGGAACAACGACCGATCATGGGGCGGACGCAGCACTTACCGCCACTACCTACTATATTGTGGAATCTATAGTGGACGGAACAAATGATAATCCATTTGTAAGCGGGGTAAATGTTGGAGCGAGAGCGGATACAATGACCGCATTTTCAGATGGATACACAATTGGGAAGAAAGAATCTACCAGCACAGAATATTGGGATGGTGGAATTGCTGAGATAATCGTATATAACACTAACCTTTCCACTATTAAACGCAAAGGCGTCGAAGTGTATCTATCTGACAAATGGGGCGTTGCGCTGCCGTAATTGGGGGGAAGCTACCCCTCAATCTTGCCAAAATTAGCAACTTTATCCAAGAATGCACGCAACTGGGCAAGCAGTAACAGCCTATTCTTCCGCAAATCAGGATTTTTGTCATTTACCTTCACACCATCGAAGAAATTATCTACTGGCTTACGCAAGCCTGATAGCTCAGCCATTGCCTTTTCAAACTCTTCATTTTTAAGCAATTTCTCAACCTTGCTTCCCACTTTTTCAAAGGCCATGTACAGTTCTTTTTCTGCTTTTTCCTGCAGTAATTCTTTCGATGGATTGCCTGAATATTTCACACCGTCTTTTTTCTCTTCCGCTAGAACTATATTCGTTGCGCGTTTATAAGCCGCAAGTAAGTTCGCACCGTCCTTATCTTTCACGAATGATTTTAGCGCCAAAACGCGCTTAACCAAACGAGTTAAATCGTCTTCTAAACCATCATCAGCAACGGCTTGAATCAAGTCATGCCGTACATTCTTTTCTTTCAGAGAGGCTTTCAGGCGATCTATAAAAAACTCCAGTAATTCGTTAATAATTCTTTTTTGCTTGTCCTTTGGCGACTCTCCTTTTTTTACAACGAGCAACTTTCGCCCCTCATTTTCGCCCTTAAGCAACGCCTTAGGATATTTATAAATTGCCTTTTCAAACAGCAGCTTAAGAGGGATTCTTAAGTCGTTTTCCAATATAATTCTGATTACACCTAACGCCGCCCTTCGCAGCGCATATGGATCTTTCGACCCTGTTGGTTTTTCATTTGCGGCAAATAATCCGGTCAAACTATCGATCTTATCTGCCAACGCAACTGCCACACTCACCGGTTCTTTCGGGCAAAAATCTTTCGGCCCGGCCGGGCTATAATGCTCATAAATCGCGTTGGCAACCGCCTCATTTTCCTTGCTTTCTAGGGCATAATATCGCCCCATAAGCCCTTGCAGCTCTGGAAATTCGCCGACCATTTCCGTAACAAGGTCACATTTACATAACTGCCCTGCCCGCTCTACTGAAATTAAATTAGCATGGGGAATCCAGACCGATAAAAGCTTTGCCAGCTCTGTTATTCGCTCGGTTTTTTCTGCAACAGTTCCCAGTTTTGCATGGAAGACTATCTTTTCCAGGCTGGGTTTTCGTGATTCCAGGCTCACCCGCCGATCTTGATCCCAGAAGAACTTTGCATCTTCAAGGCGCGCACGCAAAACCCGCTCATTCCCGCTGATAATTTTTGTGCCTTTATCCTTGGTTGTGATATTCGCGATTGTAATGAAGTATGGTGCTAACTTGCCATTTTTATCGATTAATGAGAAGTATTTTTGATGTGAACGCATGGCTGTGATTAAAACTTCTTGCGGAACATCCATAAATTTACTTTCAATTCGACCCAATAATGCAACAGGCCACTCCACCAAACCCGCCACCTCATCAAGCAAAGCCGGGTCATTTTTAATCTGTAAATTACAGCTGCTGGCTAGGCTTTGCGAGTCTTTTTGAATTGTTTTCTTACGCTCTTCTTTGTTTAAAATAACAAAGGATTTTTTCAGTTTTGTTTGGTATTCATCAAAATTTTGTACTGAAAATTCTTTTGGCGCTAAAAATCTATGACCAAAACTTTTATCATTTGAATCTAAATGTCCGAAATTTATTGGCAAGATTTTGTTGTCAAAAACACATAGAATATTATGCAAAGGGCGTGTCCAGCGGATATTATGCCGCCCCCACTTCATAGATTTTGGCCAGGTGAAAGCGCATAGAACCTCTTGAATTGCCTCGGAAAGAATCTCGGAAACTGCCCGTGATTTTTGCTTAACAACCGCGAAATAAAACTCGCCCTTATCTGTTTTACGTTTCTCCAAGTCGTTTTTTGCCAGGCCTGTCGATCTTAAAAACCCTTCAACAGCTTTGTCCGGCGCATCAATCCTTGGGCCACGACGTTCCGATACCGCCTCTTTACTGCTTTTTGAAATCCCTTCAATTACAAGCGTGATTCTCCGCGCGCCGGCATAAGAAGCTGTTTTTTTATAGGAAACATCGCCCAAATCAAGGCGAGTCATAATTTCATTTTTTAAAGTTTCAGCCGCCTTTGTTTGCACGCCGGCCGGAATCTCCTCGCTAAATAACTCAAGCAGCAATTCCGCCATATTTTCTCACTTTATTATTACTGTCCAACAAAACAATTTTTGGCGCAAAATTTCTGGCTTTTTTAGCTTCCATTTGCTGGTAAGCGCAGATAATTATTGTATCTTTTTTTTGTACCAATCTTGCCGCCGCACCATTTACACATATTTCACCGGAGCCTTTCTTACCCGGGATGGTATATGTCGTAAAACGTTGGCCATTATTTACATCCAAAACATCCACTTGTTCGTATACAAGTATCCCCGCGGCGTCAAGCAAATCCTCATCCACCGTAATTGATCCTTCATAGTTCAAATCAGACTCTGTGATAGTAGCCTTGTGCAGCTTGCCTTTTAGCATAGTAATCATCTTCTCTCTCCTGTCTTGTCATTACTAGCTACCTGCCATTGTTAAAAAATTATTAGTTTATTAAGATGTCTCCACCCATTTTTCGCAGCATGATTTCGCCAGGTTCCTTACCCGACCGATATAAGCCGCTCGCTCTGTCACACCAATCACCCCTCTTGCATCAAGCAAATTCAGGTGGTGACTCGCTTTTAATGCATAATCATAGGCCGGAAGCGGCAGATTTTTATCCAGCAAAGCCAGGCATTGTTTTTCGTGATCATCAAAATGCCGGAATAAAATTTCAGTATCGGCATATTCTAATGCATAAGCTGAAAACTCTCTCTCATCCTGTTGAAATATCTCGCCATATTTAACACCATCTTTATTCCAAATAATGTCATAAACACTATCGACACCTTGGATATACATCGCAATTCGCTCAAGGCCGTAAGTTAATTCGCCCGGAATCGGTTCACAATCTATGCCTCCAACTTGCTGCATATAGGTAAACTGTGATATTTCCATGCCATCGCACCAGACCTCCCAGCCCAGCCCCCAGGCTCCAACAGTTGGATTTTCCCAGTCATCCTCAACGAAACGAATATCATGCTCCAGCGCGCTAACTCCCAGAATTTCAAGGCTTTTTAGGTATAAATCCTGAATGTTATCCGGCGATGGTTTCAAAATAACCTGAAACTGATAATAATGTTGCAGGCGATTCGGATTTTCGCCATAACGCCCGTCTTTTGGGCGAATTGATGGCTGCACATACGCCACATTCCAGTCATTTGGCCCAAGCGCGCGCAGAACCGTCGCCGGGTGTAGCGTTCCTGCGCCAACTTCCGTATGATATGGCTGCAAAATCACACAGCCATTTTCCACCCAATATTGCTGCAGCGACATAATCATGTCCTGAAAAGGCAGTGGTTTTGACTTGTTTTTGGCACTCATGAAAAATTCCTAAAAAATATCGGGAATTAATAATAGCCGAACCGAGTTTTATTTCAAGAATATTTTTTGGCTTTACTATCATTTTGAACTGGTTACTATGCGAATAAAATTTTTCTGGAAAAAACGTGAAAAAACCAAAGGCAATAGTCACAAGCGGACCGACTCGGGAGCGAATTGACCCGGTTCGTTACATATCCAATGATTCCTCAGGTAAGCAAGGCCATGCAATTGCCGAGGAGCTGCGTTTGGCCGGCTATGAGGTTGTTTTAATCTCTGGCGTGACAAATTTATCAAATCCTGAAGGTGTAAGAATGGTTCATATCGAAACGGCGGAAGAGATGTTGACTGCTTGCGTGGCTGAATTGCCTGCCGATTTGGCTGTTTGCGCGGCTGCTGTTAGTGATTGGCGGGTTGAGTATGTTTCTAAAAATAAGATTAAGAAAGAAGACGCGGTTGATAAATTAACCTTAAATTTTGTTAAAACCCCTGATATATTAAGCCTTTTAGCGAGGTGTGACGAACGACCTGAACTTATTGTCGGATTCGCCGCTGAAACGGAAAATCTAATCGAAAATGCCCAGAAAAAACTGCACAAAAAGGCTTGTGACATCATAATAGCCAATGATGTAGGGCTAACTTCCGGCGTATTTGGTGGCGATCTGAACGAAGTTTGTTTAATTACGCAAGATAAGGTTGAAACTTGGCCAAAAATGTCTAAGAATGATGTGGCAAAAAAACTTGTTAAATATTTAAAAGAGAGACTAAAATGACACAAATTGAAATTAAAAAACTTGAGAATGCGGATGGCTTAGAACTGCCTTCATATGCTACATTAAACAGTGCTGGTATGGATTTGCGGGCGGCGATTGATGCTGATATCGTGCTCGCACCTGGCAAAAGAACGCTTGTGAATGCGGGTATATCTATCGCCCTGCCCGAAGGTTTTGAGGCGCAAATCCGCCCGCGTTCTGGGTTGGCTTATAAAAATGGTGTAACGGTTTTAAATGCACCAGGGACGATTGACGCCGATTATCGCGGCGAAATCGGCGTGATTTTGATCAATCATGGCGAAGAAAATTTTACTATTACAAGAGGCATGAGGATCGCGCAGATGATTATCGCTAAGTATGTAGCAGCTGAGTTTATCCGAGTCGAAGAATTGGGTGAAACTGCCCGTGGTGATGGTGGTTTTGGCTCAACTGGAGTTCGGGAGGTTGTAGCCGGATAATGCTCTGCCAAAAATATCTGGAAAGCCTGGAAGTTGTCCTATATATAGCTTTAAATTCCGCCCCTAACCCTGTGAGTAGTAAGGATATTTGCGCATATTTGGGAGTTGCCGGGAGGCATTTAGAGACGGTTATGCAAGAGCTGGTTCATAGTGGCATCTTAAAGGGTTCAAAAGGCCCGAAAGGTGGCTATTCCCTGGCAAAAGAGAAGCGTAGAATCAGTGCTTTAGATATTTATGAAGCGGTCATTATGAGGGATAATTCAAGGCTGAAAGAGGTGAAAATTAAACAAAAAGCTGTTGGTTCATTAAATAAAACTGTGACGGATTTGGCATTCAGAAGGTTAGAAAAAATTACATTAGAGGATTTGTGCAACCAGGCTAAACGGAGGCAAAAATCAACAAAAGACAGTGATTTTAACATTTAATCGCTTGAATTTAAAAAAGAACTTGAAATATATGTGTTTTTGTTAGATAAGTACTTGCTCGGTTTTGTCGGGTAATAAGCTTCAAAAGGTAATAATTATGAGTAATGCTGCTGTGAAACAGGAAAATGACTACCAACCGAGCCTTTTAACCAAAGGAAGAGGGAAGGTTTATCAAAATATCGCGGAAACTATTGGTGACACTCCGCTTGTGAAATTGAATAAAATTGCAGATGACGCAAATTGTGTTGCGGAGATTTATGCGAAACTGGAGTTTTTTAATCCACTTGCGAGCGTTAAGGATCGTCTGGCTTTTGGTATGATTGAGGCAGCAGAACAAGCCGGAAAAATCACTTCAGACACTGTTATTGTCGAACCTACTTCGGGTAATACCGGTATTGCGCTGGCGTTTATTTGCGCCTCGAAAGGTTACAAATTAATTTTGACAATGCCTGAAAGCATGTCGATTGAGCGCCGTAAAATGCTGAAATTTTTAGGTGCTGAACTGGAGCTTACCCCGGCAGCAAAAGGGATGCGTGGCGCGATTGACAAGGCGGAAGAAATCGCCGCTCAAAATGCTAATGCGTTTATACCACAGCAATTCCAAAATGAAGCAAACCCAGCAATTCACCGGGTTACAACTGCTGAAGAAATTTTGGCAGATACTAACGGCGAGGTTGATATCTTCATCGCAGGCGTGGGAACAGGTGGTACTATTAGGGGCGTTGGCGAGGTTTTGAAAGAGCGCAAACCAGGCGTAAAAATCATAGCGGTTGAGCCTGAAGACAGCCCTATTTTATCTGGTGGAAACCCTGGGCCCCATAAAATCCAAGGCATTGGCGCTGGCTTTATTCCTGATATTTTAGATACGGATATAATTGACGAAGTGGTTACCATCGGTAATGAAACTTCATTTGCAACGGCTAAAAAAGTTGCACAAACCGATGGAATTCCTGTCGGAATTTCTTCTGGCGCGACAATTGCAGCGGCCTTGGAGGTTGGTGCGCGCGCTGAAAATAAAGGCAAAAAAATTGTGGTTATAGTTGCATCATGTTCGGAGAGATACTTGTCAACGGCACTTTTTGGTGAATAAAACTCTTTTGACTCCCTTTTCTGTTGGGGGAGGGAGGGATCCCTATTGTGCTTAACGACGATCAAAAAAGACGATATTCGAGGAATATTTTTTTGCCGGAAATTGGCAAAGACGGCCAGCATTTATTGCTTGAATCCAGCGTTTTAGTCGTTGGGGCGGGTGGACTTGGCTCCCCTTTGTTACAATACTTGACGGCAGCTGGAGTTGGCAAAATCGGAATTATTGATGCTGACCGGGTTGAGTTATCCAATTTGCAGCGCCAGGTAATATATAATCAGAATGACATTGGACATTTTAAAGTAGATGCTGCAAAACAGCGTATAAGCACCTCAAATCCCGATATAAAAATTACAATCTATAAAGAACGGTTCACTAAAAATAATACCGATATTATAAATGATTATGATATCATTGCTGACTGTTCCGACAATTTTGAGACAAGATTTCTGCTGAATAAGTTATGTTATGCGGCAAACAAGACACTTGTTTCGGCGGCAGTTAGGGGGTTTGAAGGACAGTTATCAACTTATAAAGCATATTTAGGCAAAAATCACCCGTGTTACCAGTGTTTTTGCCCCAAAATTCCTGATGAAGGCGGACTTCCAACTTGTATTGATGGCGGAGTTTTAGGCGCAGTTGTTGGTGTTATGGGATCTTTGCAGGCGGTTGAAGTTATAAAGGAACTTCTGGATTTGGAAGGCGGGCTATCAGGAAAAATACTT
>JAJRPW010000004.1 GCA_024280585.1 Alphaproteobacteria bacterium | reverse complement strand
TTTTTAAATAAATACTTATAATAATTAGGACTTACGCATGACGAGTATTTTTGAATTGTTTTTAGGCAAAAATGTTCTAAAAAACGGAGTGTACACGAAGTACATGAGTACGTTTAGGTGGTTTTTCACGACAAAACACACAAAAAGACGACTTCATGCGTAAGTCCTAATAATGATGATTTGTTTTTCTTAGATACTGCGGTCAAGCCGAAGTATGACGGCACTATGCTGAGTTCATAATTTTTATACTGGTACGTAAGGTGAGTTAATAATAAAACAGATACATTATATCTTAAATTTTCGTTCAAAAATACAAAAATTTCCTCTATAAGTAACTTTATTAACAGGCCTTGGTTTTTTACTTGGTTTGAATTAATGGTGTAGTGTTTCAGGTTTGAAGTGACCGCAGTAAATCGAGGCGCAATGTATTAAACATACATAAGCCGAAGATTAACGCCAGATCACTTCAAAGATGAAACACTATAGGTGGCCAATGGAAATATTAAGCACAGAACAAATATATCAAATCGAACAGGCTACTTTGCAAGAGGGCGATCTTGGCTGTGTGTTGATGGAAAATGCTGGTTTTAGTGTTACTCAGCAAATCAATCATTATTATAAACCTTGCCGGGTTCTGGTGATTTGTGGTCCTGGAAATAATGGCGGTGATGGTTTTGTTATTGCTAGATTGCTACAAGAGGGGGGGTGGCAAGAAGTTGCAGTAATGCTTTACGGCGAAATGGACAGGTTAAAGGGCGAGGCAAAAATTGCTGCTACGAAATATGGCGGTGATATAATTCCTTTTGATTATAATATAGTCAGGGAGTTTGATCTGATTATTGATGCTATATTTGGTGTGGGTCTGAATCGTGATATTGATGATGTGCTGTGTGATGCAATTGATGTAATTAACCGTTATGGGAAAGATGTTGTTGCGGTTGATATTCCAACCGGCGTTAATGGCGATACCGGGCAAATCATGGGAGCGGCGATTAAGGCGAGCTTGACTGTTACTTTTTCGCGTAAAAAGCTTGGACATGTTTTAATGCCGGGAAAGGGCAGAGTCGGTGAGATTGTCGTTGCTGATATTGGTATATCGGAGGGATTTATCCAGCAGTTGGATGTGAATATATGGGATAATAATTTGTCACTATGGGGTGATAAATTTCCATTGCCGACCAGTGAGCAGCATAAATATGATCGTGGGCATGTTGTAGTGGTTGGAGGGCCGATAAAATCAACGGGCGCAGCATGTCTTGCATCTGTTTCGGCATTGAGGATCGGTGCGGGATTGGTGAGCGTTGCCTGTCCTGAAAGTGCTTTGATGGTTTATGCGACAAAGCTTACATCCGTTATGACAAAATCTATCGTTACAGCGCAGGATTATACTGATTTTATCGGCGATAAAAGAAAAAACGTGATTCTTATTGGGCCGGGAACTGGCGTGAATGATATGACTAAAGAGCGGGTTTTACAAAGTCTGGAATTCAAGAAAAATTGTGTTTTGGATGCGGATGCACTGACTATTTTTCAGGATGATCCACAGTTGTTATTTGATTCTATTGATTCGCAAGTGGTTTTAACTCCGCATGAGGGGGAGTTTGCGAGGATATTCAAAATTGAAGGGGGGAGGCTGGAAAAAGCGCGGCAAGCAGCAAAAATATCCGGTGCAATAGTGGTTTTGAAAGGTGCAGATACGGTTATTGCGCATCCAGGTGGCGAAGTTGTAATTAATGATGTCGCACCTCCTTGGCTGGCAACCGCAGGCAGTGGTGATGTGCTTGCAGGCATTATTGCCGGGCTAATGGCCAATAATATGAGCCCTTTCGATGCTGCGTGCGCTGGTGTTTGGGTGCATAGCCAGGCGGCCAATCTGGCTGGTATTGGTATGATTTCAGAAAGCCTGCCGGATTTTATACCACAAGTGTTGGCGGAGATTTGTTAAATAATCTGTTGGCTTGGGTTTATATCTACTATATAATGGGCGGTGGAGTTGAAATCTAACGGAGTAAATAATATGAGTTCTATAAATACAGCAAAAGATTCGGGAGGTGTTGAACTGCCTAAGGGCTATCAGCCGGGCGGTGATGAGGAGTATATGAGTGCGTTGCAGCTTGAATATTACAAGCAAAAACTGCTTAGTTGGAAGGATGAATTGCTTGAAGAATCTCGAGATACTTTGGATCATTTGAAGGAAGAAAATTGGCAGGAGCCGGATGTGAATGATCGTGCGACGGTTGAGGCTGATGCTTCTTTGGAGCTTAGAACTCGTGATCGTTATCGTAAATTATTGGATAAAATTGATGCGGCGGTTAGGCGCATTGAAAATAATGATTATGGTTTTTGTGAGGAAACCGGCGAGGAAATAGGCCTAAAAAGGCTTGAGGCGCGGCCGATTGCAACGCTTTCAATCGAAGCTCAAGAGCGTCACGAAAATTACGAAAGAACTCACATTGATGAAAAAGATGATAATTAGTAAGAGCCTCTAAGGGTTTATTCGTCTTCTAAATGTCTATGTGGCCCGGTATGTGGGTGCGAGTGTACGTATATTTTTTTATAGGCGTCCTTATGTTGATGCAGTTTTATTTTACCACCATCATTCATTGGCTTGTAGGATCCTTTTCCTGAATAATCTGGTTTTATCAGTGGCTTGGCGCTGATTATGCGAGGCGGAGGTGCCGGGGCGACCGGGATTGCTACTGCGGCAGGTGGTGGTTGCCGCATTTTGGAGTTATCTATGCCTCCGCAATCAAGTAAGTCGTATATATGACCCAAATAATTAATTCGTGCATTGGCGGACTTAACCGCTTGATTTCCATCGACATATCCACTTATCCAGCAAATGGGCATTAATGCTTCACCAGCGCCTATACCTTGTTCTTTTGCGGCTTCTTCTCGATAATGTTCGGATTCGTTAATTTCTAAAATTATATCCTTACAGGCCAGTTTTTTGTCACTTCTTTGTATGGACGTGACTTTTAACGGGACCCCGCAAGTGCACGAGACAAATAATAGTAACGTTGCGGTGATAACAAAAATTTTTTTCCAATTGGCCAACTAGAAGCTCCTTGAGTATTGGTAATAAAGTTGCAACATTATACACTATTACATTGCAAAGATAAAGGCCTTTAGCAGAAATAAGTATGCATGTTTACTAAATTTTCATTTTTAGGCGCTATAATTGCAGTTATGGTAGAAATAGACAAAAAATTTATACTAAAGGAGTTGAAGTTATTGATCGTTGGAGGCTTCGACCAGGGGTTGGTTGATAGAATGCGATATATCGGGTTCGAGGATATGGAATATATCGTAGATCCGGCAGAAGCTATTGAATATGCACGTTTAAACCTGGTTAAAATGATTGTATGTCACCTGAAAATGCCTGGAATGGGCGGGGCAGAGTTCATTAAAAATATCCGGCTTGATAGTAAGTCAGTAAATAGATTTAGTCATATATTAGTGCTTGCTGAGGCGAGTGAGCTTGTGGCGGAAGAGGTTTCTGCGGCAAGGGATGCCGGTGCTACAGAATTTATTATCACACCGTTCGAGATAATTCCAACAAGGGAGAAGATCCTGTATATCATTGAAAATCCAAGAAATTTTATAATATCACGCCAGTTTATGGGGCCGGATCGGCGACGAAAAAAAATAGAAGTTATTAATAAACGGCGCAAAGATGAATAATTTTAAATAATATCCAAAATATTTTCTGGCGGACGGCCAATCGCAGCTTTTTCTTCATTTACTACCACAATCGGACGCTGTATTAATTGAGGGTCTTTGACC